>JANMMH010000617.1:0-10717 GCA_031373055.1 Rubrivivax sp.
GGCATGACCGAGCTGATTCGACATGCCGTCACCTACTGGGAGAAGCAGGTCACCGGCACGGTCGGGCGCGTGCTCACGGTCGTGCCCGACCGCGACACCATCTACCTCAGCATGCTCGGCCTGGCCGTGCTGGCGCTGGCCACCAGCATCGTGGTGCGACGCACGCGCTTGGGGCTGGCGATGGCGGGCATTGGCGCCGACGAGCAACGTGCGCAAACCTTGGGCGTGAACACCCGGCTGGTGAAGATCACCGGCTTCGCGCTCACCGCCGCCTTCGCCGGCGCCACCGGCGCGGTGATGTGTGTGCGCTGGACCTACATCGACCCTTCCACCGTGTTCAACCCCTTCATCGGTTTCCAGACCGTGCTCATCGCGCTCATCGGCGGCGCGGCCACGCTGTGGGGGCCGCTTTTGGCGGCCATCGTCTTCAGCCTGCTGGCCGAAACGCTGCGGCTCAAGTTGCCGCAGATCTACATGATGTCGCTGGGCTTGTTGCTCATCCTCTCAGTACTGTTCCTGCCCGGCGGCCTGGCGTCATTGCGCTGGGAAACCCTGCGCGGCTGGGGCCGCGACATGCGTGCCTGGTGGCGAGATCTGCCACGGCGCTGGCGTGGTGAAGAAGAGGATAACGAGCAACGTGAGCGGTGGTTGAAAGAGAAGCATTCGGGGGTGCGGCTGTGAGCGACGCGCCGCTGCTGCAAGCCATCGAGCTCAGCGTGCGCTTTGGCGGCCTGGTGGCAGTTGACAACATCAGCACCCAATTCCATGCCGGTGAATTGGTCGGCATCATCGGCCCCAACGGCGCGGGCAAGACAACGTTTTTCAACGCCTTGTCGGGCGTTATGGCGCCCTCCAGCGGCGAGCTCATCGCCCAGGGCCGCCAGCTTACCGGCGCACGCGCGCACCGCTTTGCACAGGCCGGCATCGCGCGCACCTTCCAGACGCCGCGTGTCTTCGCTGAGCTCAGCGTCACAGCGAACATCGAATTCGGCCTGCGCTTTGCCGGCCGCAAGCGCCGTGCGCGGCAAGACAGCAGCCTGCGTCGCTGGCTGCGCCAGCGCGGCCGCGAGCATTGGCTGTGGGCGCGGCGCAAGACCGCAGGACCCTGGGCGCTGCGCGACGCCACCAACATCTTGAACGTTATTGGCCTGACCGAACAAGCCACGCTGCCCGCCGCCGCGCTCACGCCCGCGCAGCAGCGTTTGCTTGAAGTCGGCATGGCGCTGGCCACGCAGCCGCGCTTGCTCTTGCTGGACGAAGTGGCCGCCGGCCTGACGCAAAGCGAGATCGAAGTCATGGCCGAGCTGGTGCACCGCGTGCGTGACCAGCTCGACATCACCGTGATCTGGATCGAACACGCGGTGACCACACTCTTGCGCCACGTCGAGCGGGTGATCGTGCTGCACCAGGGCCGTGTCATCGCCGATGGCACACCGGCTGAGGTGGTACGCAGTCCCGAAGTCATCGAGGCTTATCTCGGTGATGAGATGGTAGAGGTGGCACTGTGAAGTCAGCGCATCTGAAAGTGCGCGGGCTAAGCGCTGGCTACGGTGCCTTCCCCGTGCTGCGCCAGCTCAGTCTCGAAGCCAAGCCGGGCCTGACCCTCATCCTCGGCCCCAACGGCGCGGGCAAGTCCACGCTGCTCAAAGCTCTGGCCGGCTTGCTGCCGCGCACGGGCGACGTGCTGCTGGACGGGCAGTGGCTGCCCTCGGACAAAGCTAACGAGCTGGTGGAGCGGGGCATGGCGCTGGTGCCCGAGGGCCGCCAGCTCTTTGCGCAGATGTCGGTGGCCGAGAACATCGAACTCGGCGGCTGGCTCAGCAGCCCCGCCGAGCGCGCCGCGCGCCGCCTCAATGTGCTGAAAGACTTCCCCAAACTCGCCGAGCGTGCCACACAGCTGGTGGGCACCATGAGCGGCGGTGAGCAGCAAATGGTGGCCGTGGCACGCGCGCTGATGAGCGCGCCGCGCCTGTTGATGCTCGACGAGCCCTCGCTCGGCCTCGCGCCCCGGATGGTCGACGAATTGATGGCGATCGCCAGGCGCATCGCCGACGCCGGCACCACCGTCTTGATGGTCGAGCAAAACGTGCGCAAGGCCCTCGCCGTGGCCGACCGCGGCTACGTGCTCGAGCGTGGCGCGCTCGTGGCCAGTGGCGCCGCCACACTGCTGGCGCGCTCGCGCGTGGTGCGCCAGGCCTATCTCGGTACCGACAGCAAATCTGCCAGTTCAAAGTCTGCCAAGGAGACGACGATGTCTGACCTCTCAATGCTCATCAACGGCCTGGAAGTCAGCGCCGAAGGCGGCCGCACGTTTGAGCGGCGCAACCCGCTGGACGGCAGCGTGGCCACGCGCGCGCCGGCCGCCAGCGCGGCCGACGCCGTGGCGGCGGTGGAGGCTGCCGCCGAAGCCTTCAAGACCTGGAGCCAGACCGGCCCGAGCGAGCGGCGCATGTTGCTTTTGAAAGCCGCCGACGCGCTGGAGGCCAAGACGCCGAAGTTCATCGAGGCCGTGCCTGCCGAGACGGGTGCCACGGCCATGTGGGCCGGCTTCAACGTCATGCTGGCGGCAGGCATGATCCGCGAGGCGGCGTCGCTAACGACACAGATAAGCGGTGAAGTGATCCCGTCCGACGTGCCCGGCTCGCTAGCCATGGGCGTGCGCCAGGCGGCCGGCGTGGTGCTCGGTATTGCGCCGTGGAACGCACCCATCATTTTGGGCGTGAGGGCGATCGCTACGCCGCTGGCTTGCGGCAACACGGTGATCCTCAAAGGCAGCGAGAACTGCCCGCGCACGCACCAGTTGATCGTCGAAGCGTTTCAGGACGCGGGCTTCCCCGCGGGCGTCGTCAACTACCTTACCAACGCGCCGGCCGACGCCGGTGCGGTGGTCGAGGCCATGGTCGCCCACCCGGCAGTGCGCCGTGTCAACTTCACCGGCAGCACACGTGTGGGCAGGCTCATCGCCATGACCTGCGCCAGGTACCTCAAGCCCGTGGTGCTGGAACTCGGCGGCAAGGCGCCGATGTTGGTGCTGGACGACGCCGATCTTGACGACGCGGTGAATGCGGCGGCCTTCGGCGCCTTCGCCAACAGCGGGCAGATCTGCATGTCCACCGAGCGCTTCATCGTCGACGCCAAGGTGGCCGACGACTTCGTGGCCCTCTTCGCCAAGAAGGCGCGCAGCCTGCCGCTGGGCGACCCGCGCAAGCCCGAACCCGTGGTGCTGGGTTCCGTCATCGGCATGAGCACGGTGGAACACTGCAACGCGCTCATCGACGACGCGCTGGCCAAGGGTGCCAAGCTGGTGTGCGGCGGCAAGGCCGACTCCACCTTGATGCCGGCCACGCTGCTCGACCACGTCACGCCCGCCATGCGCATCTACGGCGAAGAGACCTTCGGCCCGGTGAAGTGCGTGGTGCGCGTGGACGGTGTCGACGAAGCGGTGGAGTGCGCCAACGACAACCAGTACGGCCTGTCAGCCGCCGTCTTCGGCCGCGATGTCGCACGCGCCTGGAACGTGGCGCGACGCATCGAATCCGGCATCTGCCATGTCAACGGCCCCACGGTGCACGACGAAGCGCAGATGCCTTTCGGCGGCGTCAAAGGCTCGGGCATGGGCCGCTTTGGTGGCAAGGCGGGGGTGCATGAATTCACCGAGCTGCGCTGGATCACACTGCAGACGGCGCCGCGGCATTACCCGTTCTGACTGCGCGTTCTAACTACCCCTTCTGATCATCCGCCGGCGGCGACGCGCCGCCCCGGCGCAAGAGCAGCAGTGGCCAGCACCACAGGCTGGCCAACCACATCAGCAAGCGCCCCAGGTTGAGTGGCCGCGTCTCGTGCTGCGCGACCTTGATGAAGAGCATCACCGCGCCAGCAATCACGTACGCCAGCAGCATGCTGTACACCGCCACGCGAGCGCCGTAGCTGTCTACGAACAAGCCAGTTAGCACACTGCCCAACCAAGCCGCGAGCGGCACCGACAGGCCCAGCGCCAGCATCAGGCCCAAGAGCGCGTGGCGCAGCTTGTAGAGCGGGTCGTTGTCGAGCCTGGTGCGCGTCAGTCCACCGTGAAAAAGCTCAAGTGCACGCTGGCCGGGCGGCGCACGCCCGTGCCAATGAACTGGCGCTGCATCAGCCAGGCCAGGTGCGGTGCGGCGGTCTCAAAGCGCGGCTGGCAGCGGAAGTACACGGCCTCGTCGGGCACGACCTCGCCGCGCATCAAGGCCGCCGAGATCTCGGCGGTGGCCACGCGCAGGGCTGTGTTGTGCACGTAGACGAGCGCCCCGTCGTCGAACGCCAGCACGTAGCGCGCGTCCAGGTGCGCGGCGGTGCCGTCTTGCACGATGAGCTGCCAATCCGCGCCGCCGCTCAGGATGCGCCCTTGGCCCAGCGCGCCGGCGAAGCTGCCGCCCAGGATGCTGACCATGCGCCGGCGACCAAACGCGCCGACGCCGATGTCGGACACCGCGCCAACGTCGACGCTGAGGTTGAGCATCGGTGTGAGTGACGGCGTGGGCAGCGTGAGGTGATCCATGGCTGGCATTGTGCGAGCGCGGCGCACGCTCGATGCGTGTGGCCGCTGCTTCGGGTTTGACCTGATGCTGCCCAAGTCTCTTCAGGCTGGACTTTCACATCACCCTTCAAGTCCTCGATTTAGAACGACTTTTTCGCAAGCCGACTGCCTGCGATTGCGTTTGTAAGTCCTTGATTCGACTAATTTTTTGCCGCCCGCGCGATTGACCTGACCCCTGTCAATTTGGTAAAGTGGGGAAAAGTGTCGCAGAGTGGGGCTGGGTGAATTCTTTTAACTTCCGTGGTGGGCCGGTACTGACGCTTGACCAAAAGTCGCGTTTGACCGTGCCTGCGCGGTACCGCGACGAGTTGGTGAGCAAGGCCGCTGGCCAACTGGTGGTGGCGAAGAACCCCGACGGGTGCTTGTCGCTGTTCCCGCTGCCGGTGTGGGAAAAGTTCGAGGCCGAGCTCAACGCGCTGAGCATCGACAACGAAGGCTGGCGCAGGCTGTACATCGGCAGCGCCACCGACGTCGAGATCGACTCGGGTTCGCGCGTGCTCATCCCGCAAGAGCTGCGGGCCTGGGCCGGCCTGGACAAAGACGTCAAGTTCATGGGCGTGGGGTCCAACTTTGAATTGTGGGACAACGCCCGCTACGGTGAACGCGAAGCTGCGCTCATCTCCGCCGGCCGGCCCGAAGCTGTGCGCAACATCGTGATTCGATGAGCCAAGCTATGCACACCGCTGTGTTGTTAGCCGAGGCGGTCGATGCGCTGGTGACGGCGCCAGATGGCATCTATGTCGACGGCACCTTCGGCCGCGGTGGCCATGCGCGCGCGGTGCTTGCGCGCTTGGCGCCGGCGGGCCGCCTCATCGCCTTCGACAAAGACCCGCAGGCGATTGATGCCGCCGCCGCGCTCGCGGGCGATCCGCGCTTCGCCATCTGCCACGCAAGCTTTGCCGACATGCGCGCCGAGCTTGAAGCGTTGGGCATCCGCCGCGTGGATGGCGTGCTGCTTGACCTGGGCGTGAGCTCGCCGCAGATCGACACGCCCGAGCGCGGCTTCAGCTTTCGTTTTGATGCGCCGCTGGACATGCGCATGGACACCAGCCGTGGCGAAACTGCGGCCGAGTTTCTGGCCCGCGCCGACGAGCGCTTGATTGCCCAGGTGGTGAAAGACTATGGCGAAGAACGGTTTGCTGGCCAGGTTGCAAAGGCGCTTGTGGCTCGCCGCGAGGGCGGGCAGCCGGTGCAGCGCACGTCTGAGCTCGCCGCGCTCGTGGCTCGTGTCGTCAAGACCCGCGAGCCAGGGCAAGACCCCGCCACACGCACGTTTCAGGCTCTACGGATTTTCGTCAACGCCGAGCTCGAAGCGCTAGTGCAAGGTCTGGCCGCCGCGCTGGCCTTGTTGGCGCCGGGCGGGCGCCTGGTGGTCATCAGCTTTCACTCGCTGGAAGACCGCATCGTCAAGCAGTTCATCGCGCGCGAAAGCCGCGAGGTGGTGGACCGCCGCGCGCCGATTGCCCCGGCCAAGGCCATGCGTTTGGTCTCGCTGGGCCGCACCCGCGCCAGTGACGATGAGGTGCGCGCCAACCCGCGCGCACGCTCGGCCATGCTGCGTGTGGCCGAGCGTGCTAACGTCGAAGCTGAGGTGGTTCAGTGACCAAGCTGCACCTGCTCTTGCTGGCGGTCTTGATGGGCAGCTGCCTGTACCTGGTGAAGGTCTCCTACGAGTCGCGCCGCGTCTTTGCCGCGCTCGACAGTGCGCGCAATCAGCAGCACCAGCTCGACATCGACTACAAGCGCCTGGACAGTGAACGCCAGGCGCAGGCCACGCACCTGCGTGTCGACAAGGTCGCTCGCGAGCGGCTGAAGATGGCCACCGCCGTGCCTGGCGCCACGCACTTTGTGGATGACGCGGCTTCCGCTGCCACCACCGGGGCCAGCAAGTGAGCCGCCAAAGCGTCAACTACGCCACCAGCCCGCTGCTGGCCGAAAAAACACCGCCCTGGCGTTCGCGCCTGGTGGTGGCCCGGGTGGGCATGGCCTTTCTGGTGCTCATCGGCCGCGCTGTCTACATCCAGATCATCAAGACCGATTTCTACTTGATGCAGGGCGAGAAGCGCTATGCCCACACCATCGAGCTGCCGGCCAGTCGCGGCCGCATCTTTGATCGCAACGGCCTCTTGCTGGCCAGCTCGATCCCCGTGCCTTCACTGTGGATGATCCCCAAGGACTTTCAAGCCGACGCGGCTCAGCGCAAAGCCTTGCTCAAGCTGCTGGGCATGAAGCCCGAAGAGCTGGCCGACAAGCTCGAAGCCAACCCGAAATTCGCCTGGCTGCGCCGCCAGCTCGACGACGACGTGGCCGCGCAGGTGAAGGCGCTGAGCATCAAGGGCGTGCACCAGGTGCAGGAGTACCGGCGCAAGTACCCCGAGGGCGAAGCTGCCGCGCACGTGGTGGGTTTCACCGACATCGACGACCAGGGCCGCGAAGGCATCGAGCTCGGATTCCAGAAGGACCTGCAAGGGCGCGACGGATCACGTTTTGTGATGAAGGATCGCCTGGGCCGCGTCATCGAAGACATCGTCGACCAGACCGACGCGGTGAACGGCCGCGACATCACCTTGTCAATCGACTCCAAGGTGCAGTTCTTCGCCTACCAGCGCCTGCGCGACGCCGTGGCCCAGCACGGCGCCAAGGCCGGGAGTGTGGTCGTGCTCGACGTCATCACCGGCGAAGTACTGGCACTGGCCAACTACCCCAGCTACAACCCCGCGCAGCGCCATAAGCTCTCAGGCGAGCAACTGCGCAACCGCGCCATGACCGACGTCTTCGAGCCCGGCTCGACGATGAAACCCTTCACCGCCGCACTGGCACTGGAACACCACGGCTACACGCCGGCGTCACGCATCCAGACGGCGCCGGGCAAGCTCACCATGGGCGCACACACGATCTCCGATTCGCACCCGCATGGCGAGCTGAGCTTGGCCGAAGTGATCCAGAAATCCAGCAACGTGGGCACCGTGAAGCTCGCGCTGCAGATGCCCGCGCGCGAAATGTGGGAGACCTACGCTCAGGTTGGCTTCGGCCAGAAACCGCAGATCGATTTCCCCGGCGCTGTGACGGGCCGGCTACGCCCTTACAAGAGTTGGCGGCCCATCGAGCAGGCGACCATGAGCTACGGCTACGGCCTCTCGGCCAGCCTCTTTCAGCTGGCGCGCTCCTACACCGTGTTTGCGCGTGACGGTGAGGTCATCCCGCTGACGATGCTGCGCCACGAAGGTGCCGCCAGCGCCGCGCAAGTGCCTGGCCAACGTGTGCTGTCCGCCAAGACCGCACGTGAGGTGCGCCAGATGTTGCTAATGGCGGCAGGCCCCGGCGGCACTGCGCCCAAGGCGCAGGCCATTGGCTACTCAGTAGGCGGCAAGACCGGCACCGCGCGCAAGCAAGAGGGCCGCAGCTACACCAGCAAATACCGAGCGTGGTTTGTCGGTCTCGCACCCGTGAACAACCCGCGCATCGTGGTGGCGGTGATGGTCGACGAGCCGAGCAAGGGCACCTTCTACGGCGGTGATGTCGCCGCACCGGTGTTCAGCCAGGTCGTGCAGCAAACGCTGCGCATGATGAACGTGCAGCCCGACATCGAAGTCAAGGCGCTCATCAGCAACAAGCCCATGCCGCCGGCTGAACAGGAGAGCTTCTAGGTGAGCGTGCCCCAGCTCCCAAGTGCAGAAGCCGCAGCGACATGGCTAACATCCCAAGTGCGTGGCAGTTTGCGCAGCGACAGCCGGCGGGTGCAGCCCGGTGACGGCTTCATCGCCTGGCCCGGCGCGATGCACGATGGCCGCGCGTTTGTCGCACCCGCCTTGCTGGCCGGTGCCGCAGCCTGCTTGGTCGAGGCCGAGGGTGTGCAAGCCTGGGGCTTTGACGATGCACGTATCGCCGCGCTGCCCGGACTCAAACGTGCAGCTGGCGCGGTGGCGCACCAGTTCTTTGGCCGGCCCAGCGAACGCTTGTCGGTGCTGGCCGTCACCGGCACCAACGGCAAGACCTCCACCGCGTGGTGGTTAGCGCAGGCGCTGTCGCTGCTCAAGCGGCGCTGCGGTGTCGTGGGCACGTTGGGCATCGGCGAGCCACCGAGTGTGGCAATCACGGGGCTCACCACACCCGACCCGGTGAGCTTGCACGCCGCCTTTCATCGCTTCGCAGGCGATGGCTTTGCCGCTTGCGTGATCGAGGCCTCGTCGATCGGCATCACCGAGCAGCGCTTGAACGGCACGCACATCGATGTGGCCTTGTTCAGCAACTTCACGCAAGACCATCTCGACCACCACGGCAGCATGGCCGCTTACTGGGCTGCCAAGCGCGCGCTCTTTGACTGGCCGGGGCTGCGCGCGGCCGTGATCAACATCGACGACGAGCAGGGTGCGGCGCTTGCCGCCGAGTTGGCTGGCACGGGCTTGCAGCTGTGGACTGTGGCGCTGCAGGGCCCGGCGCGGCTGCGCGGTAAAGGCCTGCACTACGTGGGTGGCGAGCTTGCGTTTGACGTCGTTGGGGACGGCCAGCGCGTGCCCCTGCGTTGCCCGTTTGTCGGCGACTACAACGCCAGCAACTTGCTGTTGGTGATCGGCGGCTTGCGCGCTTTGGGCGTGCCGCTGGCTGACGCCGTGGCCGTGCTGCCGATGCTCACGCCCGTGCCCGGGCGAATGCAAACCGTGAGCGGCGCCCACAAGCCCACGACCATCGTCGACTACGCCCACACACCCGATGCGCTGGAAAAAGTGTTGCACGCACTTCAGCCGTTAGCACAGGCGCAGCAGGGCGCGCTGTGGTGCGTGTTCGGCTGCGGCGGCGACCGCGACCCTGGCAAGCGCCCGTTGATGGGCGCCATCGCCTCGCGGCTGGCCGCGCGTGTGGTGCTCACCAGCGACAACCCGCGCAGCGAAGCGCCCGCATTCATCCTGGCGCAGGTGCTCGCCGGCATCGCGCGCGAAGACGGCGTGGATGTCATCGAAGACCGCGCCGAAGCCATCGCCCACGCACTGACGCAAGCGGGCGACAACGACATCGTGCTCATCGCCGGCAAGGGGCACGAGGACTTCCAAGAAGTGGCCGGCGTGCGCCGGGCGTTCTCCGACGCGCTCGTGGCACAAGCCGCGCTGCGTCAACGTACGGGGTGCGCCGCATGATGACGCTGGCGCAAGCCCACGCGCTGCTGCCGCGCTCGGTGCTGGTGGGCGACGGCCATACCGAGCTCGCCCGCGTGCACAGCGACACACGCAGCTTGCAGCCGGGCGACCTTTTCGTGGCTCTACGCGGCGACAACTTCGACGGCCACGACTTCCTGGCGCAAGCGCGCACCACCGGTGCGGCCGCCGCCCTGGCTGAGCGCGGGCTGGCCGAGGCCGGGCTGCCGGGCTTGCAGGTTGCGGACACGGGCCTGGCCCTGCAAGAGCTGGCCGCCGCCTGGCGCCACCGCTTGCATCTGCCGTTAGCACTGGTGGCGGGCAGCAACGGCAAGACCACTGTCACGCAGATGGTGGCCAGCATCCTGCACGCCTGGCAGGGCGCTTGCGCGCTGGCCACGCAAGGCAACTTCAACAACCACATCGGCCTGCCGCTCACGCTCTTGCGCCTGCGCCAGGACGACGCGCACAGCCACCGCGTGGCCGTGCTTGAGATCGGCATGAACCAGCCCGGTGAAATCGCCCGGCTGTCTGCCCTGGCTGCGCCCACGGTGGTGCTGGTGAATAACGCGCAACGTGAGCACCAGGAATTCATGCACAGCGTGGAGGCGGTGGCGCGTGAAAACGGCGCAGCCATCAGCGCGCTGGGCGCCAGCGGCACGGTGGTGATCCCGGCCGGCGACGCTTTCACACCGCTGTGGCGTGAACTCGCCGGCGCGCGCCAGGTCATAGCCTTCGCGCTTGACGCGCCCGCCACTGTCAACGCCAGCGCCGCCTGGTCCGGCGAGCACTGGACGATGGCGCTGCACACGCCGCAGGGCGAGGCCACCCTCACGCTGGCCATGCCCGGCCGACACAACGCCAAGAATGCGCTGGCTGCTGCGGCCACCGCGTTGGCGCTGGGCGCGCCGCTGGCTTCCGTCGTGCAAGGCATCGCCGACTTCCGCGCCGTGCGTGGCCGCTCGGCACTGCACAAGCTGCGCCGGGGCGGTCGCGAGTTCACGCTGGTCGA
>JANMMH010000778.1:0-3190 GCA_031373055.1 Rubrivivax sp.
GTGCCGACGGCCGCAGCTACAGCGACCAGCCCTGCGCCCAAGGCCGCGCGGTGGCGGTGGCCGACACGCGCACGCCGCACGACGTGGCGCAAGCGCAAAGTGTCGTGGCACGCGAGCGCGCACTGGCCAAAGCACTCGTCGCAGAGCGCCATGAGCGTGAGCGCGAGGTGGCCGCACGCGGCAGCGGCCTCATTGCCATCAAGCCCGTAGCGGCGCCAGCGGCCCCGCGCGGCGTCAAAGAGGCAGCGAAGAAGCCAAAGAAGTCGAAGCCGCAGCGCCTTGAAGCGCTTCGTACTTCAGCATCAACTGCTCGCGCGTCTCGACCCACGCGGGGTTGAGCGGGATGCAGGCCACCGGGCACACCTGCACGCACTGCGGCTCGTTGAAGTGGCCCACACATTCGGTGCAGCGATGCGGGTCGATCTCGTAGATCTCGATCCCCATCGAGATAGCGTCATTGGGGCACTCGGGCTCACAGACATCGCAGTTGATGCATTCGTCGGTGATCAGGAGTGCCATAGGCCCTCCTGCTCCCCAACGAATACAGCACACGCTTGCAGGCGCGTGCTGCGCCGTTTGCGTGAACGTGTGACCCAGCCTGAGGCTTGAGTGATATGGCCTTGCTGATTACAGACGAATGCATCAACTGCGATGTCTGTGAGCCCGAGTGCCCCAATGACGCTATCTCGATGGGGATGGAGATCTACGAGATCGACCCGCATCGCTGCACCGAATGTGTGGGCCACTTCAACGAGCCGCAGTGCGTGCAGGTTTGCCCGGTGGCCTGCATCCCGCTCAACCCCGCGTGGGTCGAGACGCGCGAGCAGTTGATGCTGAAGTACCAAGCGCTTCAAGGCGCTGCGTCTTTGACTTCTTCGGCTTCTTCGCTGCCTCCTTGACGCCGCGCGGGGTCGCTGGCGCCGCTACGGGCTTGATGGCGATGAGGCCGCTGCCGCGTGCGGCCACCTCGCGCTCACGTTCATGGCGCTCTGCGAGGAGTGCTTTGGCCAGTGCGCGCTCTCGTGCCACCACACTTTGCGCCTGGGCCACGTCATGCGGCGTGCGCGTGTCGGCCACCGCCACCGCGCGGCCTTGGGCGCAGGGCTGGTCGCTGTAGCTGCGGCCGTCGGCACCACAGCGCCAGGCCGTAGGCGTGGTCGCGGGTGCTTGCGCGAGCGTCGAAAAGCTAACAAACATCAAGAGCGTGGTTACGATCAGCTTCATGGCGTCTCTCCTTCAGGCAAAACGGGGGGTGCTTGTGGCGCATCAGCGGGCTTGCGCGGCGGTTTGGGCCGTGGCGGCTGCGCGTGGATGGTGGCCAACGCGGCCTCCATCTGGCCCGCCGCCAGCTCTTCGCTGGCACCCAGCGAACGCTCGATGCCCATCGTGATGGCATCGCGGTGCTCGGCAGACGGTTTGCGCAAGACGTAGTCCACCACTTCGGCCTTCACGCCGGGGTGGCCGATGCCCAGGCGCAAGCGCCAGTAGTCCTGCGTGCCCAGCTGTGCGCTGATGTCTTTGAGGCCGTTGTGCCCGGCCGCGCTGCCACCGAACTTGAGCTTGTTGTGCCCGGGCTGCAGGTCGAGTTCGTCATGCACCACCAAGATCTCGCCCGGCGCGATCTTGAAGAAGCGCGCCAACGACGCCACGGCCTGGCCCGAGCGGTTCATAAAGGTCATGGGCTCCAGCAGCCACACGGGGCCTTCGGCGCGGTTCACACGCGCCACCAGTCCGTGGAAGCTGCGCTCAAGCACGAGCTTGGCGCGCCACTTCGCGGCCAATGCGTCCGCCCACCAAAAGCCGGCGTTATGCCGCGTTGCGGCGTATTCAGTGCCTGGGTTGCCCAGGCCTACGAAGAGTCGAATCATGGTGGCGATTATTCAGTGCGATGCGCGCTGCACCATCCCACTGCAGCGGGAAGTGAGCACGCAAAAAAGAGGGCCCCCATTTGGGGGCCCTTGGGCATGCAGAAGATCCTGGGCGGATTACTTCTTGTTCTGGCGCTCGTCTTTCTTGGGCTTGGCGCCCTTGCCTTTGTCGGCCGGGGCGACCACGACCGTGGCAGCCGCGACTTCTTCGACTTCGGCCTTGGGCACGGTGACGGCGACGATCACAGGGTTCAAGGTGCCGTGTTTAACGGCCTTGATGCCTTCAGGCAACTTCAGGTCACTGGCGTGCAGCGACTGGCCCTTGACCAGCGCGCTCAAATCAATGGCCACGAACTCGGGCAGCTGCGACGCCAGGCACTCGATTTCGAGTTCAAGCGACACGTGGTTCACGAGGCAGTGGTCGGTCTTCACCGCCGGCGAGCCCTCTTCGCCGCTGAAGTGCAGGGGCACCTTCTTGCGCAGCTTGGTGGTGTCGTCCACGCGCTGGAAGTCCACGTGTTGCACGACCGGTTTCCAGGCATGCATCTGGAAGTCGCGCAGCAAGACCTTTTGCACCTTGCCGGCCAGCTCCATCTCGAGGATGGACGAGTGGAAGGCCTCTTTCTTCAGTGCGAAGAACAGGGCGTTGTGATCGAGTTCGATCATGGCCGGCGTGCCAGCACCATAAACAATGCCGGGCACCTTGGCAGCGTTGCGCAGGCGGCGGCTCGCTCCGGTCCCCTGCAGCGAACGCTCGTAAGCTGTGAATTTCATGGTTTCTCCAATGTGGGGCACCCGCGACCAGGTTCCCCGTAAAAGGCAGGCGACATGCCTGCCCGACTATCCCGGTTCAGAAGTTGCTGTTCTGTTCCGAGAAGAGTGAGGTCACCGACTCACCGTCGCTGATGCGGCGGATGGTTTCGGCGAATAAAAAAGCCACCGACAGCTGCCTGATCTTGGGGCAGGCCTTGGCAGCTGCGCTCATGGCGATGGTGTTGGTGATGACGACTTCGTCGATCTTCGACGCCGCGATGCGCTCGATCGCCGGGCCCGAAAACACGGGGTGCGTGCAATAGGCGTAGACGCTCTTGGCGCCGCGCTCCTTCAACACATCGGCAGCTTTGACCAGCGTGCCGGCGGTGTCGATCATGTCGTCCATGATCACGCAGTTGCGGTTTTCGATCTCGCCGATGACGTGCATCACTTCCGAGACGTTGGCCGCCGAGCGGCGCTTGTCGATGATGGCCAGATCGCAGCCGAGTTGTTTGGCCAGGGCACGCGCGCGCACCACGCCGCCGACGTCGGGCGAGATCACCACGAGT
>JANMMH010000779.1:0-4334 GCA_031373055.1 Rubrivivax sp.
TGCGTGTTGGGCGCGAAGGCTGCGGCGCGCGCAAACATGGCGCCGCCCGGTGCGTCGAGGTGGCCGCTCAAGACATTGAGCACGTCCACCAGCCACGAGGCCAGCGTGCCGAAGCTTTGTGTGCAGCTGCCGATGCGGGCGTAGACGCAGCCCGCGCTCGACGCGGCAAGCTCGCGCGCCAGACCGCGAACAACGTTTGAGTCGATGGCGCAACGCGCCGCCACGGCCTCGGGCGAAAAGTCCAACAGAGCTTCGCGCAAAGCCTCCAGCCCGGCCACATGCGGCGCCAAGCGGCCCAGCCGCACCAGCCCTTCGTCGAACAACGTGTAGGCCATCGCCGCGAGCAAAAAGACATCGCTGCCAGGGCGGATGAAGTGGTGCGCGTCGGCGAGCTCGGCCGTCTCGGTGCGCCGTGGGTCGATGACGATGAGCTTGCCGCCACGAGCCCGCAGCGCTTTGGCCTTGCCCCGAAAGTCGGGCACGGTCCACAGGCTGCCGTTGCTCACCGCCGGGTTGGCGCCGATGACCAGCAGCCACTGCGTGCGCTCGATGTCGGGCACGGCAATGCTCAGCCAGTGGCCGAACATCAAGCCGCTGGAAAGCTGCTTGGGCATCTGGTCCAGCGTCGAGGCCGAGAAGATGTTCTTCGTGCCGAGTGCTTTGGCCAGCCGCGTGAAGTAGAGCAAGAGCCCGAACTTGTGTGCCGCCGGGTTACCCACTGTCAGCGCCACCGCATCACGACCGTTAGCTTTGACGATGGGCGACAGGCGGCGTTCGATTTCCGCAAAGGCCTCGTCCCAGCTCGCCTCTTCAAAGCGGCCGTGGCGCTTGATCAGCGGCGTGCGCAGGCGGTCAGGGTCTTCGTGCAGGTCTTTGAGCGCATAGCCTTTGGGGCAGAGGTAGCCGGCGCTGAAGACATCGTGCTTGGCGCCGCGAATGGCCACGACTTTGTCGCCCTGCGTTTGCACTTCCAGGCCGCAGCAGGCTTCGCACAGCGGGCAGATGCGGTAGTGGCTGGTGGTGGTGTCGCTCATGATGGGCTCAAGTCCTTGTAGCGACCGGCGGGGCCAACTCGGCGTGCGCGGCCAGCCACGAGGTGCCAGGCACGCCGTCGCCCTGCGCAGGGTGAAAGTCGGCACGCAGGTAATGCTTCCAGCGAGGCGCCAGAAAGCGCAGCAAACCGTCGCGGCCGAAGAGCGTGCGCGCCGCACTTGTCCACGTCGACAGCCACCACCATGTGCCATCACGCCAAAGGTTATGCATGGTCTGGCGCAGCAGGTCGGTGCTGAAGTGCCAGGTGATGACGTAGAAAACGCGCTTGCGCCAAAGCTCCACACCACCGGCCGCGCGGTAGAGCTCAAACGCCGTGCTTCGGTGTTCGGACTCTTCACTCGAATGCCACAGCCACAGGTCGCGCAGGCGCGGCTCGGCGCCTTGCAGTGGCGCGTCCACGGTCAGCAAGTACTCGGCAAAGATGGCCGTGAAGTGCTCGGTGGCCGCCGTCACCGCCAGCCAGCCGCGCGGGTCGATACCTTCGAGCTGCGTGCTGCGCCGATGCAGGATGCGCCGCTCCCAGTGGTTGACCAAGCCCTGGCGCAGCAGGTGCTCGTTGAAGCGCTCGTGGATACGCCGGTGCGTGGCTTCCTGGCCGATGAAAGCCTTGACCTCGGCCGCGAAGCGTTCGCTCTGCGCCGGGTCAAGCGTGGCCTTGTCGAGCCTTGCCATGCCGAGCTTCATGGCGTCGATGAAGACTTGTTCACCCGCCGGGAAGCTGAACGACAGCGCGTTGAAAAGCGCCGTGCGAAAGGCGTCGCCGCCACACCAGTGGCGCGCGATCGGTGTGTCCAGGTCGATCAACAAACGGCGCACAGTAAGTTCAGTCATGGCGATGATTGTGGCAAAGCTTGGTCGCTCGGGCTGTCAGGTTTGGGACCGTGGTGCGACTATGTCCATGAGCAATCACCACCTTGGGGGCGAACCATGAAGCACTTGATCACTGCGCTGGCACACGGCCTGGCATACGGCCTGACCACCGGCCACGCCTTGGCCGCGCCAATCTGCAACGCAAAGTCCGCCGCGCCGCCCACGGTGGTGGAGCTCTACACCTCGGAAGGTTGCAGCTCTTGCCCGCCCGCCGACCGCTGGGCGTCCACGCTCAAAGGCCGCAGCGACACCATCACGCTCGCGTTTCACGTCAGCTATTGGGACAAGCTCGGTTGGCCCGACCGCTTCGCAAGCCCTGCGTTTACAGAGCGCCAACACCAGCGCGCGGCACTGGCCGGCAGCAGCTATGTCTACACACCGCAGGTGGTGGTTGATGGCCGCGACTGGCGCTCTTGGCCAAGCCTGCCGCCACGCTTGCCAGCACGTGCAGGAACGTCGGCAAGCCCAGTGCTAACACTCAACCAGCAGGGCGGCACGGTCACCGCCCACATCGACGCCGCGCCCGGCTTGCCGCAGCTCTCAGGCTACTGGGCCGTGCTCGAAGACCAGCATGTCAGCAAGGTGCGCGCAGGCGAAAACGCAGGCGAGACGCTGCGCCATGATCACGTGGTGCGCCTCTACAAGCCCGTGGCCAGCTGGGGCGGCGCATCGGCCCAGCGCGCGACGCTGGAGGTCTCGGCAGGTAGCAGCGAGCACCCGCGCCGCGCCGTCTTTGTGGTCACCGAGCCCACCACGCAGCGGCCGCTTCAAGCGCTGGCGCTGGCCTTGAATGCGGCCTGCTGAAACGGCCGCCGGCTACGGCTGCTTCAAGGCTTCGACCAAGTCCCGGCGCACCTCGGGCCGCTCTTTGAACGGGTCGGTCGGGTTGCGTCTCTGCATGATGTCTTCCAGCCGCGTCTGCACCGAGCTCAATGAATTCGGGTGGCTGAAGACGTAGAAGCGCTTCTCGGCCATCGCGTCAAACACAAACTGCGCCACCTGGGCGGCCGAGACCTTGCCGCGTGACACGGCCTTCTCGCTCAAGGCGCGCGCGACGAGCTGGCTGCGTGTGGGGGCACTGTCTTCTATCAGCTCACCGGGGCGGTTGCGTTCGCTCTTTGAGATGCCCGTGGGCACGAAGAACGGGCACAGCACATGCGCGTGCACTTGCTCGGTCACGAGTGCCAGGTCCTGGTACAGCGTCTCGCTGATGGCCACCACGGCGTGCTTGCTGGCGTTGTAGATGCCCATGGTCGGGGCGTTCAAGATGCCGGCCATGCTGGCGGTGTTGACGATGTGGCCGCGATAGCTGGGGTCGGCCTTGGCAGCATCCAGCATCATCGGCGTGAAGACGCGGATGCCGTGGGCCACGCTCATGAGGTTCACGCCGATGACCCAATCCCAATCCTTCAGCGTGTTTTCCCACAGCAAGCCGCCCGCGCCCACGCCGGCGTTGTTGAAGACGAAATTTGGTGCGCCAAAGCGTGCGAGCACCGCCGCGCCCATGGCCTCGACCTCGGCCGCCTTGCTAACGTCCAAGCGGTAGGGCAGCACGGCTACACCCAACGCAGCGATCTCTTTGGCGGCGATGTCCAGCGCGTCGGCCTGCACGTCGGCCATCACCACGTTCATGCCTTGGCGCGCGGCGATGCGGCTGGCTTCAAGGCCGAAACCCGAGGCCGCGCCAGTGATGACGGCGGTGCCGCCTTGGAAAATGCTCATGAAAAATGATCCTTGCTAACGTTGAACGGTTGGGTACTCAAATTTCGTGCGGCATGGCGCGCGCGGTGATGGCGTCGAGGTCCACGCCGGGCGGCAAGAGGCCAAAGGCGTCGGCTGCCTGCTCCAGGCGTGAGGCGCAGAAGGCCTGGAAGACCTCGCTCGGGCTCAAACGATGCAGCTGCGCCGCCTGCACCAAGAGTGCGACCTCGCGCGCCAGCACGCGGCCCTGGGCTTCATCGGCCGCGCCGTCCAGGCTGTGCGCCACGCGCGTGGCCAGCCGCTCCACGGCAGGATGGGCGGCGCGCGCGCCGGCGGCCTCCTGCATCAGCGCGTCGGCCACCGGGCCTTTGCGCAAGGCACGCAGCAGGTCCAGCGCCATGATGTTGCCGGCACCTTCCCAGATCGAATTGAGCGGCATCTCACGGTAGATGCGCGCCATCACGCCGCGCCCCTGTTCTTCCACATAGCCGTTGCCGCCCAGACACTCCATGGCTTCTTGCGCGAAGTGGCTGCCGCGTTTGCAGACCCAGAACTTGGCAATCGGCGTGAGCACGCGGCGCATCAGCGCTTCGAAGCCGTCGCTGTCTTGGCCATGCTCGGTGCGGTCGACCGCGCGCGCCAGGCGCATGGCCAAGAGCGTGGCGGCTTCGCTCTCGATGGCCAGATCGGCGAGCACGCTTTTCATCAGC
>JANMMH010000796.1:0-2493 GCA_031373055.1 Rubrivivax sp.
GGGGGGGGGGGGGCGCCGCTCTTCACAAAAAAACAAACCCAAACCCCCCCCCCCCCCCCCCCCCCCCCCCCCCCCCGACGCTGGGCGCGCCACGACCGAAGCACACAAGCGCCCGCCGGTCCCACCGCGATGGCCCAAGAAGGGCAGCTCGTGCTTCGCGCAGACTCATGTCATCGATCGCAACGTGGCATGACAGGCTTCGGTTCAAACCAGCGGGTAGTCGTAGCGAATGAAACCCTTGTACTGCGCCACCTTGTCATAGAGCACGCGCGCGGTGGCGTTGTGCTCTTGCGTCAACCAGTAGTAGCGCGCTGCACCCGCTACACGCGCGGCCTCCGCCACGGCTTCTATGAGCGCGCGCGCCACGCCCTGGCCGCGCTGCGCGGGCAGCACGAAGAGGTCTTGCAAATAACAAACTGTCTGCGCCCACACGGCCGTGTGGAAGTAGTAGTGGGCAATGCCCACCAGCGCGCCGTCGCGGCGCGCGCCAAGGCCGCGGATGCCGTCTTGGCGCAACAAGCGCGACCACGCGGTGTCGTAGTCCTCGGCCGTCTTCTCGGTCTTGTAGAAGTCCATGTAGCCGCGCGCCAGTGGCTCCCAGACGCCGCGCTCGTGGGCTTGCAGCGGGGCAACGTGCAGCGTCATGCCTGCCGCGGCGCGGCTGGTGGCGCTGCCGCGCAGGCCGTTAGCAGGACGGCCAGGCAAAGCAGGGCGACGTGGTGGATGTTCATGGCGCCTTCGGGCGGTGGTTGGCCAGCGTGCGCTGGAAAAAATCGTGGATACCGGCGTCGCCCATGCGCCGCGCATCGGCCAGCTCACCCGCGCGCGTGGCGTAGAGAAGTTGGCCTTCGGCCGAGAGCATGGCCACGGCCGGGATGCCCTTCTTGAGTGGCACCTCAAAGCCCGCAGCGATGTCGACGTTTCTGTCGAAGCGGCCGACGTCGACCTTGACGACACGGAAGTCGCGCGCCATCAGTGCGGCGCTGGTGCCCTGGGTCATGGCCAGATCGAGCACCTTGCAGTCGCCGCACCAGTTGGCGCCAAACACGACCAACAGCGGCAGCTTGGCCTGGCGCGCTTGCGCTTGCGCCTGCGTGATGGCGGCGCGGGCGTCCACGCCTTCAGCGTAGGGGCCAACGGCCGCGTGGGCGGCGGCACATGCAAGCGCCAGGCTGATCAGAAAGCGGTGCACGTAACTCACGTGTTAGCACTCCGAGACAGGTTGTGGCCGATGCGCCAGAGTACACCCGTCGGGTCGATCAACACGAAGTCGCGCATGCCCCAAGGCTGGTCTTGTGGTGGGTCCACGCGCACGCCAAAGCTTCGCACAACACCGCTGTCCAGGACGTGCTGGTACCAGTCGTCGGCGCTCTCCACCAGCAGATGCATCATGAAGTTGTCGCTGTGCTCGGCGACATGAAAGTCTTGCAGCAGGAAGCTGCAATGGCCGTGGTGGAAGTAGGCGACGCCTTGCGTGTTCGACGCCAGCGTGAAGCCGATGGCTTGGTAGAACGCGATCGAGCGCGCGTGGTCTTTGGCGGGGACGAAGGCTTTGATTTCGACGGTGTTGAGCTTGGGCATTCGCATGGCTCCTTTGCGCTCCCAGGCGCAGGGAGTCAGTAGCCCCAATTTACCCGCTCGGCCTTTTGCGTCATGCCCGACTGAAACCACCCGAGGTTCATGCCCACCAAGGTCGCGTCGGTGTTGGCCCAGATGTAGGTCACGCTCTTACCTGTGGCACGGTCAAGCAGCGCGAATTTGAGGATGGGGCGGCGTGTGTTCTGGTAGGTCAGCAGCGCCAGCTCCAGGTCATAGGGGCTGGCCGTGCCGTCTTCATACATCACCGGCGCGCGCGCGCCTTCGCTGTGCAATTGCAGCTTGCGCGTGAAGCTGGTTTTCTTGTCGTCCGCGGTCGCCTGCGGGCCGGCATGTTTGATCCACACCCAGCCTTCGAAGTAGCGCACCTTGCGGTTGCGGCTGGGGATGCCATCGCGGTTGCCGAAGACACGCTGGCCGGCGTCGTCGCGCGCCTGGTCGTTGACCCAGATCTGCTCGGCGTTGAGTTTGAGCGTGACATTGATGGTGATGCGCTGGCCCGTGCGGGGTGAGACATAGCGGCAGGCGTCCGTCTTCATCGTGCCCGCAAACGCTTGATCGGCGGTTTGGTAGCGCCACCAGACTTCACAGCCCGGCGTGGGCACCAGTGCTTCGAGCGTTAGCTGCTTGAAGAACTCGAGTTTGAGCTGCGCGTTGAGTGCCGCCGCGTCGTCTTTGAAGCGAAAGATTTCGAGCTTGACGGCGCCCTCGGCGGCGTCGCTGCTGAAGCGGTACAGGCGCTGGCGGTAGGGCTTGTCGAGCACGCCGCCGGCCAGCACACGCGCCTGCTGCACGTAGAAGACATGCGCGCCGGGTTGAGGCGCGACCATCGGCGCAGACACCGGCGCGAAGAGGTGGTGCACATGCTCGTGCAGCTCGGGCTTGACGGTCACCTTC
>JANMMH010000797.1:0-6480 GCA_031373055.1 Rubrivivax sp.
GTCGTAGGGCGGCGCCACCTCCACGCAGTCCATGCCGACGAAGGGCCAGTGCGCCATCTCTTCCAGCAGCGACAACACCTGGTTCGTGCTCAAGCCGCCGGGTTCGGGCGTGCCGGTGCCGGGGGCAAAAGCGGGGTCCAGGCAGTCGATGTCCAGACTGAGATACACCGGCGGCACGCCAGCCGCGCGCTGGCGCGCTTCGATGTCTTGCAGCAGCGCGCGCATCTGCGCGGGGCTTTCCAGGCCGCGCAGATCGCGCGCGGTGTGGATCACGCCGCCGTGCTCGCGCACGAACTCGCGCGTGCTGCGCTCGCCGGCCGAGCGGATGCCGAATTGCACGAAGCATTCCGGCACCACCAGGCCTTCTTGGAACGCCTCGTAGACCCAGGTGCCGTGCCCACTGGGCTCCCCGAAGTGGTTGTCCCAGGTGTCGCAGTGCGCGTCGAAGTGCACCACGGCTAACGGCCGGCCGTAGTGGGCACGGTAGGCGCGCAGCAGTGGCAATGTGACCGAGTGGTCACCGCCCAGCCAGCACATGTGGTGTTGCCCGATGAGGCTGGCCACCAGCGGCGCCATGGCTTCACGCATGGCGGCCAGTGAGGTGTTGGGCAGCGCCAGATCGCCCACGTCGCACAACTCGGGCAGCGGGGTCGTGTTGAAGTGCGGGTGCACGCCGTCGCACAGCATGTGGCTGGCGCCGCGTATGGCCGCAGGCCCCATGCGAGCGCCGGGGCGGTTGGTGGTGGCGCCGTCCCAAGCCAGGCCGGCCACGGCGTAGCGCGCTGTCGTGCTTGGCGTGGCCGCCTTCATGAAGCTGTGGTTGGCGTTGAATGCGAAACGGCCCATCGTGGTCTTCAGGTTCTCTAAAGCAAATCTCTGGGGCAAACGGCTAAGGCAAACTGACGGCCGATCATAAAGACCCGTGTGGCCGCCCATGAAGCCTGTGCTCATCCTTCAACACATGCGTGCCGACAGCCCGGCCTACTTGGCGACATGGCTGCAAGGGCAGGGCGTCGCCTTCACCGTGTGCGACAGCGAAGCCGGTGACGTCGTGCCCGCCGACATCAGCGGCTTCAGCGCCTTGGCCTTGCTGGGCGGTGAGATGAGCGCCAACGACGACTTGCCCGCGCTGCGCCAGGCCGAAGTGTTGATTCGCCAGGCGCAGGCGCATGCCGTGCCCACGCTCGGGCATTGCCTGGGCGGGCAGTTGATAGCGCGTGCACTGGGTGCGCGTGTGGTCGATTCACCGAAGCCCGAAGTCGGGTGGCATGCCATGCGCGTTCACGACAGTGACACCGCGCGCGCGTGGTTGGGCGAGGCAAGTGATGCACTGGTCTTTCAGTGGCACTACGACTCCTTTGAGCTGCCCGCAGGCGCCACGCTACTCGCCAGCAGCCCGAGTTGCCCGCGCCAGGCGTTTGCCATCGGACCGCACTTGGCGATGCAGTTTCATGTTGAGCTGGACGCGCCCAAGCTGGCGGATTGGGTAGGCGAGGCGCAGGGCGACCTGCGGCTGCTGCGCGCTCAAGCGCAGTTCGACACCGTGCAAGGATCGGCCTCGATGCTGACAGCGGCGCAGGAGCGGCTCGCCGCGCAGCAGCGACTTGCCGACCGCATCTACGCGCGCTGGTTGAGTTCGGCGGCTTCGTGATGGTGAAGCTCGTTGCGTAATGCGGAATACGCGGTGCGATGCCGGCCTCGGATCTTCACCATACGGAAGATCAACTTTCCGTTATGCGAAAAAAAGCGGCAAGTAGTTGATTTCACTGAGAAAGAAATCCTGTCTTCTATAAGACATAAGCGATAACTATCCAGAGCTTGCGGTTAAGCTGAGGGCCAGCGCCTCCCCGCTCTGTCCACCCTCTCTTTCAACCCCCACTGGAGCTCCCATGACCCAACTTAGCCGTGAACAACAAGCCGCCGCCCTTGAAAAGGACTGGGCTGAAAACCCGCGTTGGAAAGGCATCACGCGCGGCTACAGCGCCGCCGACGTGGTGCGCCTACGTGGCTCCCAGCCCGTGGAGCACACGCTGGCCAAACACGGTGCCGAGAAGCTGTGGAACCTGCTGCACAGCGAGCCCTTCGTGAACACCTTAGGCGCACTGACAGGCAACCAGGCCATGCAGCAGGTCAAGGCCGGCTTGAAGGCCATCTATCTGTCGGGCTGGCAAGTCGCGGCCGACGCCAACGACAACGGCGAGATGTACCCCGACCAGTCGCTGTACTCGGTGGACTCGGTGCCCAAGTGCGTGAAGCGCATCAACGGCGCCTTTGCTCGTGCTGACCAGATCCAGTGGAGCGAAGGCAAGGACGACATCGATTTCTTCGCACCCATCGTGGCCGACGCCGAAGCCGGCTTTGGCGGCGTGCTCAACGCTTTCGAACTGATGAAAGCCATGATCGACGCTGGTGCCGCTGGCGTGCACTTTGAAGACCAACTCGCCTCGGTGAAGAAGTGCGGCCACATGGGCGGCAAGGTGCTGGTGCCCACGCGCGAAGCGGTGGCCAAGCTGGTCGCCGCACGTTTGGCGGCGGACGTGATGGGCACGCCGACCATCCTCTTGGCGCGCACCGACGCCGAAGCCGGTGACCTGGTGACGAGCGACGTGGACGACATCGACAAGCCCTTCATCACCGGCGAGCGCACGGTGGAAGGGTTCTTTCGCACCCGCAACGGCCTGGACCAGGCGGTGAGCCGCGGCCTGGCTTACGCGCCCTATGTCGACCTCATCTGGTGCGAAACCGGCAAGCCCGATCTGGCTTTCGCCAAAGCCTTTGCCGACGCCATCCACGCCAAGTTCCCCGGCAAGATGCTGGCCTACAACTGCAGCCCCAGCTTCAACTGGAAGAAGAACCTGGACGACGCCACCATCGCCAAGTTCCAGCGTGAACTCGGCGCCATGGGCTACAAGTTCCAGTTCATCACGCTCGCCGGCTTCCACAGCCTGAACTACTCGATGTTCGAGCTGGCCCACGGCTACGCGCGCAACAACATGACGGCGTTTGTCGAGCTGCAGCAAATGGAATTCGCGGCGGCGGACCGTGGCTTCACGGCGGTGAAGCATCAGCGTGAAGTCGGCACGGGCTACTTCGATGCGGTGACGACGACGATTGAGAAGTTGTCGTCAACGGCGGCCTTGAAAGGCTCGACCGAAGACGAGCAGTTTCTCGACGGCACGCATCACTGATCGCAGTACGAAACTGGCCGCTTGAACAAGGCCGGCCCCAGCGGGAACGCTGAGGCCGGCTTTTTTCCTAGGGCTTCAGCTGCCGCGCTGGCGGCGCAGCACCAGCAAGCCAAACATCAGCGCGCCGGCAACAAGGGCCGCCACAAACCCCGGCGTGGCCAGGGCCAGCACGGCCTGGCCAGCGTCTTGCGCGAACCAGGCTGGCAGGCTGGGTAGCAGGGCGTCGATCTCTTCGAAGTGTTTGATTTCTTTGCCGTCGTCGGCCGTGGCAATGATGGCGCGGGCGGCCTGGATAAAAAGGTAGCGCAGCGTGTCACCCACGAACGTCAGGCCATAGAGCTTGCTCAGCAGCCCATGCCCTACGCCCAAGGTGAGCGCCACGGCAGGCACACCCCAGCGCTTGAGCCAGGCCGACGCGGCCATGGTGCCCAGGATCAGAGGCGAGAGCCACAGCACAGCCAGCATCAGGCCGAAGGCCACGCGCACGACCAGCGCGAACACCGTCAGCAGCATTGGCACCCACGGTATGGCCGCCCATTCACCCAGCCCCCAGAGCTGGAAGGCCAGCACCGGTGAGGCCAACAAGCCGCCGAGGGCGCCCACGCCCACTGCCGCGATGGGCAGCGCAATGAGGTGCGCCAAGAGCGTGGCGCCGATGCTGTGCACGTGCGAGCTGGGCAAGGAGACCCAGAACTCGATGGAGCGGTCTTGGGTGTCGCGCCGCGCCAAGCCGGGCGACATCAAAAGGCTGGCGCCGCAGGCCAGCAGCACGGTGAGTGCCGTCAAAGCCATCGTTAGCATCAGGGTGCCGGCTATCACGCCGGGTTGTTTGCCGTCGGTCTCGATCTGGAAGCCGGCAAAGAGGCCCAGGCCAACCACCAGCACCCAAGGTAGCGCCAGCAGGATCAGCCAGCCGCGTTTGTGCTGCATCCATTCACGCTGCAAAAGTGTGGCAAAGCGCTTCATGACGTGGCCTCCTCGAAGTGGGTACGGTTCTTTTCAGGCGCACGGGTGAGCGCGACAAAGAGGTCGACCAGGCTCGGGCGCACGCGCCGGCCCATGGCCATGAGTTCGGACGAGGGCGCGCCGTCAAAGAGCGAGGCACTGCCGCCTTGCACGCGGTAGCGCAACAGCGGGTGCGCGGCAGCCATCTGCTCGGCCACTCCAGCGTCGTGGCTGAGGGCCACGAAGCGGCGGTCGATGTCTTCCAGGCTCAGGTTGAGTACGAGTTTGCCTTCGTTGAGCATCAACACGTCGGACAACAACGCCTCGATCTCTTCGACCTGGTGCGTGGAGATGAGCACGCTGCGCTGGCCGTCGCACCACTCGTCGATGAGCATCTCGTAGAAGGCCTTGCGCGAGATCACGTCCAGCCCGAGCGTGGGCTCGTCCAGGATCATCAAGCGCGCGTCGATCGACGCAATCAAGGCCAGGTGCACCTGCGCCACCATGCCTTTGGAGAGCGTGCTTATCTTGGACGTTAGCGACACGCTCGTACGCTTGAGCAGCTCACGCGCACGCTCGCCCGAAAAGCGCGGATGCAGCCCGCCCATCAAGGTGATGAGTTCCGACACGCGGGCCCATCGCGGCAGGATCGCCACGTCGGGGATGTAGCACACCGATTCGAGCAGCTTCACGCGCTGCTGGCGTGGGTTCATGCCCAGCACGTCGAGGCTGCCCTCGGCGCTGCACAGGCCGACCAAGGCACGCATCAGCGTGGTCTTGCCCGCGCCGTTGTGGCCCAGCAGGCCGACCACGCGGCCCTGCGGGATGCTGAAGCTGACGTCGTCGACAGCGGCCTTGCTGCCATAGCGGATGCGCAGATTCTTCGCATGCACCAGGGTTTCATTCATTTCACGGCCTCCCAGTTGAGTTGTTCGGCGCCTATGCCCAGGCGGCGCAAGCGGTCGCGCAAGCGCGGCCATTCGAGTTCGAGAAAGCGTTGTCGCTCGGCGCGTCGCAGTCGCTGCGCAGCGCCCACCGCCACGAACATGCCGATGCCGCGCCGAGACTCGATCAGTCCTTCGTCGCCCAGCGCTTGCAAGGCGCGGTTGACGGTGAGCGGGTTGAGCAAATAGCGGCTGGCCAGTGCGCGCACCGAAGGCATGGCCTGGCCTTCGGGCGGCTCGCCGTCGAGCAGCTGCGCGGCCAGGATGTCGGCCAGCTGCTGGTAAATCGGCGTCTTGCTGTCCCAGGTCTGCATGTGCATCACCAAAGGTGTGTTGTCGATGTAGCACACCATAACCAAAGCACCTGCGCCGTGCGTGCGCGCTGCGACGAAGTGCAGCGATGCGCGATGAAGTGCAGACGCCGCGTTTGCAGTCGTTCTGCGGCCTACATGGCCGCTTCAAGCATCGCGCGATAGTCCTCGCGCGTGGCAATGCGCGGGTTGCTGAGGTGGCAGTGGTCGGCCATGGCACCGTCAATCACACGCTCGAACATTTCGCGCTTCACACCCATGGCGGCCAGGCCTGAAGGCAAGCCTAGACGCGCGTTCATGGCCGTCAGCGCGGCAGCAACTTCATGGCCTTCGCGGCCGCAGTGACCGATGCCGATGGCCTGCGCGATGCGTTGCAAGCGCTTCTCGCGCTGCATTGACTCGGCCGCCGCGTTGAAGCGCACGACTGCCGGCAAGAACATGGCATTGAGCGTGCCGTGGTGCAGGCGCGGATCGACGCCACCCAGGCTGTGGCTGAGTGAATGCACGCAGCCCAGGCCCTTTTGAAACGCCATCGCGCCTTGCATGCTCGCGCTCATCATGGCCCAACGTGCATCGCGGTCCTGGCCGTCTTGCGTGGCGCGTTCGATGTGTGCCCAGCCGCGCGCCAGGCCGTCAAGTGCGATGCCGTCGGCGGGTGGGTTGACGGCCGACGACATGAACGTTTCCAGGCAATGCGCGATGGCGTCCATGCCGGTGGCGGCCGTCAACATCGGCGGCAAACCCAGCGTGAGCTCGGGGTCAAGCAAGGCGGCCTTGGGCATCAGGTGCCAGCTGTGAAAACCCAACTTTCGCCCGTCGGCCACGATGAGGATGGCGCCCCGTGCGACCTCGCTGCCGGTGCCTGCCGTGGTGGGCACGGCGATGAGCGGCACCACGCGCTCGCTGATGCGCGGGCTGCCGCCTTCAATGGTGGCGTAGTGCGCCAGCGGCCCTTCATGCGTCGCGGCGATGGCCACGCCTTTGGCCAGGTCGATGCTGGAGCCGCCGCCTACGGCGATGAGGCCGCTGCACGCCTCGTCGCGGTAGACCTTGGTGGCGGCCATCACGGCGGCTTCGGTCGGGTTCGATGGC
>JANMMH010000824.1:0-7000 GCA_031373055.1 Rubrivivax sp.
AAAGGTCTGAAGACTTCCGTGTAGCCGCTGCTCAATACGCGCTGCATGCCGCCCAGGAAGATGCCCGTGAGCATCACGGCCAGCAGCACAAACAGCAGCACCAGACGCAGACCGAGTGAGCGGCGCAGCAGGTGCCAGCGAGCCGCCCACGCTGCGCGCCAGCTCATCGCCGTGCTCCGGCGAAGGCGTAGCCGGCATTGCGCAGTGTCTTGATGCAATCCAGCGGCTCGAGCTTCTTGCGCAGGCGGCTGACCAGAATGTCGACCGCGCGTGAATACAGCTCGGCCTCGTGGCCACGCAACTGGTTCAGGATGTCGTCACGGCTGAAGACCTTCTGCGGCGCGCGCGCGAGCATCACCAAGAGCTCGAACTCGGTGCCGGTGAGCTTGAGCTCTTGCCCCTGGCGCGTGACGCTGCGGCGTTCCAGGTCGATGCTCAAACCGTCGAAGTCCAGGCGCTTGCTGGCTTCGATGGGCACGCGTGTGCGCCGCAGGATGGTCTGCAGGCGCGCCGCCAATTCACGCGGCTCGAAGGGCTTGGGCAGGTAGTCGTCGGCGCCAAGCTCCAGGCCCACCACGCGGTCGGTGACTTCACCGCGCGCGCTCAGCATCAAGATCGGCACGGCGCTGTCGCGGCGGATGGTGCGGCACAGCTCAAAGCCGTCCATCTCGGGCAGCATGACGTCCAGGATGACGGCGTCATAGGGCTGCTCACGCAGCAGCGCCAGGCCCGCACTCGGGCGCGTGGCGCTGTGCAGCTCGAAGTCAAAGCGCGCGAGGTAGGTGGCCAGCGGAGGCGCCAGCCACTCGTCGTCGTCGATCAAGAGCACACGCTGCATGGCACGAGCATAGTGGCTGCGCCAGGCACTGCGCCTGCCATATCAGCCGCGCCAGCCGCGGCCGCGCTTGTCCATGAACTCGCGCAGCTTGGCCTGCTGCGTGGCGTTCAGCGAGTCATAGAAGTCCGCCATGGCGTTGATGACCTCGGGGCTCTTGCCACGCACGGCATCGGTCTTTTCGCCCACCAACGCGGTGGCCCGGCTGCGGTCGAACTTCTCGCCCTGCACCAGCTGGCGCAGGTTGGCGCGCGGGTCGCCCTGTGTGCCGATCAAGGCCACACGCTGCTCGTTCATGGTGTCGAAGAGCTTGCCCAGGCGCTGCTTTTGGGCGTCGTCCAGCGTGAGCTCCTTGCCCGCCTTGTCGACGAGCTTGCCGCGCCACTTGCTCAGATCTTCAGCGCTGACCTGGCTGAAGCTGCCGTGGTGGCGGTGGCCGCAAGCAGCCATGCCGCCGGCGAGTACGGTGATGCCAAAGATGGCGATAAGAGAGCGTTTGATCCAGGGTCGCATAACAAGTCCTTTGAGCGTGATGCCCGGTGGTTGAGTGACGGGTGTCATCGTGCCCAGCGTGGGACACCGCGTCTTCTCGGCGCGGTATCGTCACGTATCGTTTCTTTTCACGCCGAATTGTCCAACGTTTCCCTGTTCGCCCATCGCGCCTTCATGCGCCTGTGGTTTGCCCGCCTTGCCGGCACCGCCAGCGCGCAGATGCTGATGGTGGCCGTGGCCTGGCAGATGTACGACATCACCAACTCGGCCTGGGACCTGGGCCTGGTCGGCCTCTTGCAGTTTCTGCCCGCGCTGGCCCTGGTACTGGTCGCCGGGCATGTGGTCGACCGCTATCAACGCGCCCGCATCGTGGCGCTGTGCCAGGCCTTGCATGTGGCGCTGGCCTTGACCTTGATGCTGGCCACGCAAGGTGCCTGGCTCACGCGCGAGTTGCTGCTCGCGATGGCCGTCGTCTTGGGGGTGGTGCGTGCATTTCAGATGCCAGCGCAGCAGGCTTTGACGCCGATGCTGGTGCCCCCCGACGTGTTGCCGCGTGCGCTGGCCTTCAGCGCTGGTGGCATGCAGGGCGCGATCATTGCCGGCCCTGCGATCGGCGGCTTTCTCTATGCCGCCGGCGCTAGCGCGCTGTACAGCGCCTGTGTGCTGCTCTTCGCCGTCGCCGCACTGCTGTGCCTGAGCATCCACTACCAGCACGCTCCCTCGCGCGAAGCGGTGAGCTGGCGCAGCTTGCTCGCTGGCGTGGCCTTCGTGTGGCGGCGCAAGCTGGTGCTGGGTGTGATCTCGCTGGACCTCTTCGCCGTGCTCTTTGGAGGCGCTGTGGCCTTGATGCCCATCTTCGCCAAAGACGTGTTGATGGTCGGCCCCTGGGGCCTGGGCCTGCTGCGCGCCGCGCCCGCACTGGGCGCACTCATCTTGGCCGTCGCACTCACACGCTGGCCGCTGCGCCGGCGCACAGGCCCATGGATGCTCGGTGCGGTGGCGGTCTACGGCGTGGTGACGCTGGTCTTTGGGCTGTCCACCCACCTTGTGCTGTCGCTTGCCGCGTTAGCACTTGGGGGCGCGGCCGACATGGTCAGCATCGTCGTGCGCCAAACCCTGGTGCAGTTGGAGACGCCGGACGCCATGCGTGGCCGTGTCAGCGCGGTGAATTCGGTTTTCATCGGGGCTTCAAACCAACTCGGGGAATTCGAGTCGGGCGCCACGGCAGCGTGGCTCGGGCCCGTGGGCTCGGTGGTGCTGGGTGGTGTGGGCACGCTGGTGGTCGCGGTCTTGTGGTGGCGCCTGTTCCCACAGCTGGCGCAGCGCGACCACCTGGTGCAGCCCGCCGTGACTTCGAGTAGCCCATGAAAAAAGGCAGCGCCCTTGCGGGTGCTGCCTTCTTCAAGAGAAGAGCTTTTTACAGCGCTTTGATGTTCGAAGCTTGCGGGCCCTTGGCGCCTTGCTTCACTTCGAATTCGACGCGCTGGCCTTCTTGCAACGACTTGAAGCCGCTGCCGGTCTTGATTTCGCTGAAGTGAGCGAACAAGTCCTTGCCGCCGGCTTCCGGCGTGATGAAACCAAAGCCCTTGCCGTCGTCAAACCACTTGACGGTGCCGGTCTGGGTAGGTGCGTTTTCCATGAGGATTTTCCTTGAAAGATAGTTGAAAGAAGAACGCCCAGCAGACCACCTGGCCCTGGGGCGACAGACAGTCAAGAAACATCCACGAGGGGGGTTCAAACCGGGCCGGCCAGCACTTGCATCAAGGGGACTTGATCTCGGGCGTGGCGGTAAAGCTGGAAGACCTTGAGAAAACGGTCTTGGGTGTGCCTGTGCGGCGAGTGTAGTCGATAAGCGCATGGCTGCTTCCTCTAATCGCCGCGCTTGTCGGCCATGCGTGCGCGGGTGGCGCGGGATCTAGCCTTCCACAGCTTTACGACCTGCTGGCGTTGCAGGGCGCTGACGTTGTCGCGCCGCGCTTCGCGCAGCAGCTTTTGAAAGCCGCGCAAACGCTCAGGCGTGACACCTTCCCGCACCGCGCAGCCGGGCTCGGCCTGGTGCTGGCAGTCGCGAAACTGGCATGCATGTGCCAGGCGGTTGATGTCATCGAAGCTGCTCTGCACAGCGTCGGCGTCGACATCCAGGCGCAGCGTGCGCAAGCCCGGCGTGTCGACGATGCAGCCGCCGGCCAAGGCGATGTGCAGCGAGCGTGCGGTGGTGGTGTGGCGCCCGCGGCCGTCGCCACGGCGGTTGCCACCGGTCGATTGACCATCGTGCTCGCTGCGGCCGGTGAGCGTGTTGGTCAAGGTGCTCTTGCCCGTGCCGCTGGAGCCCAGCAGCACCACGCTGTGGCCGCGCCCCAGCCAGGGTGCTAACGCTTGTTGCGCACTGACATGCGTGGCGTCCACCGCCACCACCGCGGCACCCGCCGGCAGCAAGGCTTGCACCTGCGCCTGGCGTGCGCTCGCGTCGGTGCAGAGGTCGGCTTTGGTCAGCACCACCACCGCATCGACGCCGGCCAGTTGCACCAGGCTCAGGTAGCGCTCGAGCCGGCGCAGGCTGAAGTCCATGTCCAGCCCCATCACCAGCAAAGCGGTGTCGACGTTGCTGGCGATGACCACGCGCGTGGCCTTCTCGCGCCCGTCGTGCTGGCGGCGCGTGATCTGCGTGAGCGGCGCCAGCCGCTGCACCGCCCACCATTCCGCAAAGGCGTTGCGCTGGGCCAGCACCCAGTCGCCGACGGCCAGGGCGTCGTCCTTGTCGAGCAGGTCTTGCAGCAGCGCGGGCAACGCGCGCGCCGCCCACGCTTGTGTGCCATCGTGCAGGGTCAGCGCGTCGCGCTGCACCTCCACCACGCGCATCACGTGGGCGCCTTCATGCGCGCGTTCACGCGGCGACAGCGCCGCGAGTTGTTGCAGGGTACGTGGCGCCAGGCCGATGCCTTGCAGCCGCGCCAGAGTCTCAGAGTCCAGGGTGTCCAACATGGTAGGTCGATATCCGATCAAAACAAACACGGCAATGCCACGCGCGCAGCTGCGCCGCGCGGGCGATGGGTGGTGATCGGCTTGTCGCTGCCTGAAGGCGCAGCGCGGTGAACGTGTCAGTGACGCATGGCCGTTAGAAGGCCCGTGGTACTGAGTTGGGGTCCGGGTGAGGAGCGAGACAGAAGCTCAGCGCTCAACTCAGCCAGCGAAAGCCGCGAGGGGGGCAATGGCAATTGGATTCATGGCGGCCTCCGGTCAGGATTGAAAGAGCGCGCAATGTGCCTGGGCGGCGCGTTGGCGTCAAGCTTTCTCGTGCGCTTTTTGCACGCACCCAGATAGCACAGGCGCGACGAAGTTTGCGCATTCAAGGCCGTGCCCGGCTTAACACCGGGGCCTCAAGGGAGCGAAGCTGGGCGAGCGTGTGATCGAGCTGCCGAGGCGGTTCGAATTCGTCATCAAGCTCAAGACCGCTGAGGCGCTCGGCGTCAAGATCGCACAGGTGCTGTCGCTGCTGGCCGATGATGTGATCCGGTGATCAGGCCACGCGCATGGTGTTGCCGCGCCAGGGTGGCGCAGGCGCGCGCACGCCCTAGACTTCGCCGTGCGCATGACACATGACGCCAGCCCTAGGACTTCCGCCGATGACCGCACCCCTGAGCCTGCAATCCGCCCAACAACTCGACGCCGACGACCCGCTTGCCACTTGCCGCGAGCGCTTCAGCTTGCCGCCCGGCGTGATCTACCTCGACGGTAACTCGCTCGGCGCCTTGCCCAAAAGCGTGGCGCCACGGCTGGCGCGTGCGGTTGAACAGGAGTGGGGTGTCGGCCTCATCCGCTCGTGGAACGACGCCGCCTGGTACCCCGCGCCGCAGCGTGTGGGCGCGCGCATTGCGCAGCTGGTGGGTGCGGCGACTGACGAAGTCATCTGCGCCGATTCGATCTCGGTGAATCTTTTCAAGGTCTTGGTCGCCGCCTTGCGCATGCGGAGCGGGCGCACGCGCATCCTGGGTGAGGCCGGCAACTTCCCCACCGACGCCTACATCGCCAGTGGTGTGGCCGAGCTGATGGCGGCGGAGTTCGTGGCGGTTGATCCCGCTGACGTGCTGGGCGCCATCAACGAGCACGTCGCCATCGTCTCGCTGACGCACGTGCACTACAAGACCGGGCGCGTCTACGACATGGCGGCCATCACGGCGCGCGCGCATGCGGTGGGCGCGCTGGTGGTGTGGGACTTGGCGCACACCGCCGGCGCGATGCCTTGTGACCTGAACGGCTGCAAGGCCGACTTCGCCGTGGGCTGCGGCTACAAGTACTTGAACGGTGGCCCGGGCGCGCCGGCCTTTGTCTTCGTCGCACAGCGCCACCAAGCTAACGTACAACAGCCACTGACAGGCTGGCACGGTCACGCGCAGCCCTTCAACTTCACGCAGGGCTATGCGCCGGCGGCGGGTATTGACCGCATGCTCGTGGGCACCGCCTCGCAACTAGGTTTGATCGCACTCGAAGCCGCGCTTGAAGCCTTTGACGGCGTGGACATGCAGCTGCTGCGACGCAAGAGCCTGGCCCTGACCGATCTCTTCATTGCGTTGGTTGACCAAGAGCTCAGCGGCTTTGGTCTGGCCACGCCGCGAGAAGCTGAGCTGCGCGGCAGCCAGGTCTCGCTGACCCACCCCGAGGGCTACGCCATCATGCAAGCCCTGATTGCGCGCGGTGTCATCGGTGACTACCGTGCGCCCGACATCCTGCGCTTTGGTTTCACGCCGCTGTACGTCGGCTTTGTCGACGTGTGGAATGCAGTGGCCACGCTCAAGGATGTGATGGCGACCGCGGCCTGGAACACGCCAGCATTTCGCCAACGCAAAGCGGTGACTTGAGCCGCCATCCTATTCAAGACCAACACCTACAACAGGAGACTTCGACATGTCTTTCAAGCTCGTGAAACTGGCCCTACCCGTCTTGTCCGCGCTGTCCCTCTGGGCCGCAGCAATCGCCCCCGCGGTAGCGCAAACCGGCCCCATCAAGCTCATCGTCGGCTTCCCGCCCGGTGGTTCGGCCGACGCCATCGCGCGCGCCGTGGCCGACCGCGCGGCGGCCACGCTTGGCGTGACGGTGGTGGTGGAGAACAAGCCCGGCGCCGGTGGCCGCATCGCTGCCGAGTTTTTGAAGAACGCGCCGGCCGACGGCAACACCGTGCTCATCACGCCACTGGCGCCCGTGGTCATCGCGCCGCTCACCTTCCGCAAGCTGCCCTACAACCCGGCCGAAGACTTTGTGCCCGTCGCGCACCTGGCCAAGTTCCACTTGATGATCGCCACCGGCGGCAGCAGCCCGCACAAGACGCTGGGCGAACTGGTGGCCTGGTTCGAGGCCAACCCGAGCAAGGCCAACTTCGGCACCGCAGCCGCAGGCAGCCAGCTGCACTTTCTGGGGGTGATGCTGGGCCAGGCCATCGGCGTCGAGCTCACGCACGTGCCCTACCAAGGTGGCGCGCCGCTGAACAACGACATCATGGGCGGCCAAATCCCCGCTGGCATCGACACCCTGGCGGTGGAGCTGCACAAGGCCGGCAAGATGCGCATGCTCGCGGTGTCGGGCGAGACGCGCTCGTCCCTGGCCAGCGACGTGCCCACCTTCAAGGAGCAAGGCTTTCCTACCGTGGTGGGTGAAGGCTGGATGGGTGCCTATATGCAT
>JANMMH010000839.1:0-14567 GCA_031373055.1 Rubrivivax sp.
CTGTCCGAGCGCCTGGCCAGCAGCGAGCTCTACACGCAAGAGCCGCACCGCGTGGCCGAGCTACAAGCGCGGCATGACGCTATTGACGGTGAGTTGGTCGAGGCCATGGAGCGCTGGGAAGGCTTGGCGCAGCGGGCTTGAAAGCCACGCGCTTGAGCCTGCGCGCGACAGCTCAAGACTGCTGATTGGCGAGCCAGTGGTCGTTGGTGGCGGCTGGGTGCGAGCGGCTGATCATCAGCGCGGCCAGTAGGTACAGGCCGTTGAGCAAGCGCTGGGCGCGCCCCGTGTCGAAGCCCGGCCAGCCGGCGATCTCACGCAGGTTCGTGGTCTGGCGTTGCAGCTTCTTCACGGCAGCTTCCAGGGTGCCGCTGAGCTTGAGTGCGCTGAGGTTGCCGCCTGGCGAGATGCGATAGGCCGCGATGCCGGCGATCTCCGGCAGCAGCGTATCGCGCGAACCACGCAGCGCCAGCTCCCACAAGAGCGGCGCCAGCGGCGCCAGCGGCGACTGCCGCGGCCGCAAGCGCCGCTCAGGCGCCAGGCGCACCACGGGCGGCTCGAAGTCGATCACGCGCAAGCTGTCCAGTGGCAGCGCCAGCAGCTCGTCCAGCGGCAGTTCGCATCGCAACTGGCCGTCGTTGGGGTAGACGCTCAGTGCCATCACCAGGTCGTCCACCTGCACATGGATGAGCAGGTTGCGCCCATGGCGCACGCAGGCGGCCAGCACCTCAATCAGTTCGGTCGGGCGGCCTTCGCGCTGGAAGCGCGCCAGGTCCTGCATCAGCGACTCACCCAGCCGGCTGTGGCGTGTGCTCAGCACATCGGCGGCCGACTCGGGCAGGCCGTCGCGCTGGCGCTGGAAGGCGCTCAGGCGCATCAAGGCGGCTTGGCCTGCGGGTACGGTCTGCTGGAACAACATGCTGCAAGGCGCCGCTTGGCGCACGTGTTCGCGCACGCGGCGGGGCTCAGAAATAGGGAGCTGGCGATCCTACGTAGTGCGCCTCAAAGCGGAAGCACTGTTTCATTTCATTGCCTCCCGTGCAGCTTTCAGGGCACGCCAAAAGCGCAGGTCTTGCGCAGTGGCGAAGTTCACGCGCATCAGCGTGCTCGGTCGGCGTGTGGCGTGAAAGAGGGAACCCGGCGCGATCAGCCAGCCCTCGTCGAGCAGGAGCTGCGCCAGCCGGTCGGCGTCGGCGCCGACATCGAGCCAGCCAAACAAACCCTGGGGCGGCGCCGCGAAGTGGCAGCCAGCATCGCGCGCCAGGCGCACGGTGCGCGTGCGTGCTGCGGCCAGGCGCACCACCACACGCTCGGCATGGCGGCGCAAGGCGCCTTGGTCCAGGCACCAGGCCAGCGCCTGCTCCAGCGGCGCGGGCGTGGTCAGCGAGCTCAGCAACTTGGTGTCGACCAGCCGCTCGGCCAGTGCCTGCGGCGCCGCAATGAAGCCCACGCGCCACTGCGGCGTGAGGATCTTGGAGAAGCCCGAGATGTAGACCGTGCGGCGCAGGCCGTCGAGCTGCGCCAGGCGCGTGGCGTGCGGCGGCGCCAGCCAGGCGTAGGTGTCGTCTTCCACGATGGTCACGTCAAACGCTTCGGCCAGCTGCAAAACCTGGTGCGCGGCCGCCGGTGCTAACGAGTAACCGGTGGGGTTGTGCAGCACCGAGACGGTGACGTACAGGCGCGGCCGGTGCGCTTGCAGCATGGCGCGCATGACGCCCAGATCGGGCCCGTCGGGGCCGCGCGGCACGGGCAGCAGGCGCATGCCCATGCGAGTGAGCCGCGCGTACTCGACCGACCAGCCGGGCTCGTCGACCAGCACCGCGTCACCGGCTTGCGCAAGGGTGCGCGAGACGATGTCCAGGCCCTGCGTGGCACCCAGGGTCGTGACGATCTGCTGCGTGTCAGCGTGGATGGCCAGGTCGGCCAGGCGGCGCACCAGCGCGGCGCGCAAGCTGGCGTCGCCATGCGGGTCGCCATAGCGCAGCCAGCCTGAGGCGGCGGCGCCGGCCACGCGGCGCAGCGCGCGCTGCAAGAGGCCGGCGTCGAGCCAGTCTTCGGGCAGCGTGCCCATGCCCGGCGCGGGCTGCCCGCCTTGCACCTGGAACATGCCGCGAATGAGTGCGGTGGCGTCCACCGGCGCCACTCTGGTGTGGCCACGCTGCGGCGCCGCCGTGGCCGCCGCCTTGGCGCCACGCACGAAGAAGCCGCGCTGCGGGCGCGACTCGATCAAGCCCTGGGCTTGCAGCAGGTCGTAGGCGCCGACCACCGTGCTGGCGCTGACGCGGTGGCGTGCGGCGCAATCCCGCACCGAAGGCAGCCGCGTGCCGGGGCTGAGCAGGCGCTGGCCGATGTGCTCGGTGTAGCGCTGCGCCAGCTGCTCGGACAGCGTGGTGTCGGCGCGGCGCGAGAGCTTGGTGCTGGGCTCGCCAGCGCGCTTGGGTGATGCTGGTGACACGGATGATGCCGAGGACGCGGGTGACTTCATGGGCGCTTTGTACTGGCGCGGAGACCAGCACAGTGGAACAACTTCGATGGCAAAGTGTATCGGTACTGTACTGGTACTGTCGACTAGACTGGGTCCATGCCGACATCACCGCGCCCCCCGCACACGCCATGCTGAGCACCCCCTCCCGTCAGGGCCTGGCCTGGGGGGCGCTCGGTGTGCTGATCTTCGCGCTGACGCTGCCCATGACGCGCCTGGCCGTGGGTGACAGCAGCGCGCCGCAGCTGCCGCCGGCCTTCGTCACCGCCGGTCGCGCGGCGGTGGCCGGCGTGCTCAGCGTGCTTTACCTGCTGGCCGTGCGCGCGCCCTGGCCCGGCAAACGCCATGCGCCGGCACTGGCGGTCAGCGCGCTGGGCACCGTCCTGGGCTTCCCGCTCTTCATCGCGCTGGCGCTGCGTGAGGTCGACGCCATGCACGCGGCGGTGGTCACCGGTGTGCTGCCCTTGGCCACGGCCGTGGTGGCCGCGCTGGTGCTGCGCCAGCGGCCATCAGTCGGCTTCTGGGCTTTCGCGCTGCTGGGCACGGCGCTGGTGCTGGCCTTCGCAGCGTGGTCGGGCAGCGGGCGCCTGAGCTTGGCCGACGGCTACCTGCTGCTGGCCATGCTCTCGGCCGCCGTGGGCTACGTCGGCGGCGCGCGTGTGGCGGCGGTGCTGCCCGCGCAGCAAGTCATTTGCTGGGTGCTCGTGGGCTCGCTGCCCTTCACCGCGCCGGTGGCGTGGGCCACCTGGCCGACGCAGCCGGCCAGCACAGCCGCCTGGCTCGGATTCGCCTACGCCGCCGTGTTTTCCATGTGGCTGGGCTTCTTCGCCTGGTACCACGGGCTGGCCCTGGGCGGCGTGGTGCGCGTCAGCCAGGTGCAGCTGGTGCAGCCCTTTCTGGCGCTCTTATTTGCTGCGCCGATCCTGGGCGAAAAGCTGGAGCCCATGACCTTGGGCTTCGCGCTGGCGGTGATGGCCGTCGTCTTCATCGGGCGCAAGATGCCGGTGGGGCAGGCGACTCGCTAACGCTGAACGTAAGGACACCCATGAAGACCATCGGCCTCATCGGCGGCATGAGCTGGGAGTCGACGATGCCCTACTACCGGCTGATCAATCAGCGCATCAAGCAGCAGCTGGGTGGCCTGCACTCGGCCAAGCTGGTGCTGGTGAGCGTGGACTTCGCCGAGATCGAAGCCATGCAACACGCGGGGGACTGGCCGGCGGCAGGCGAGGCCATGGCCCAGGCCGCACGCGCGCTGCAAGCTGCCGGCGCCGACTTCATCGTGCTGGGCACCAACACCATGCACAAGGTGGCGGCGAGCATTGAAGACGCAGTGCCCCTGCCGCTGCTGCATATCGCCGACCCGACCGCCGCCGCCATCAGGGCTGCGGGCTTGCAGCGCGTGGGCCTGCTGGGCACGCGCTTCACGATGGAGCAGGCCTTCTACCGCGAGCGTTTGCAAGAACGCCATGGCCTGACGGTGCTGACGCCAGGCGACACAGCGCGCGCTGAGGTGCACCGCATCATCTACGACGAGCTGTGCCTGGGCCAGGTGCTGCCGGCCTCGCGCGAGCTCTACCTCCGCGCCATGGCCGAGCTGGTCGCCCAGGGTGTGCAGGCCATCGTCCTGGGCTGCACGGAGATATCGCTGCTGGTGGATGAGGGTGACGCCAGCGTGCCGCTCTTTGACACCACCGAGTTGCACGCCATCGCCGCCGCCGACGCGTCACTGGAGAGCTCATGACCTGGACCCTGGCCCGCCGCACCGAGCGGCTCAACCCCTCGACGATCCGCGAGATCTTGAAGGTCACCGAACGGCCCGACATCATTTCGCTGGCCGGTGGCCTGCCCTCGGCCGACAGCTTCCCCGTCGCTGCCATGGCCGAGGCCAGCGCGCGCGTGCTGCGTGACGCGCCGCGTGAAGCGCTGCAATACGCCGCCAGCGAAGGCTTCGCGCCGCTGCGCGAGTGGGTCGCCGGCGAGCTTGGCGCGATGGGGCTGCGCGTGGGCGCCGACCAGGTGCTCATCACGACGGGCTCGCAACAAGGCCTGGACCTGGTGGGCAAAGTCTTGATCGACCCCGGCAGCCATGTCGCCGTGGAGTCGCCCACGTACCTGGGCGCCTTGCAGGCTTTTGCCCCCTACGAAGCCGAGTTCACGCCCATCGAAGGTGACGAGGACGGCCCGCTGCCCGAGGTCCTGGCCACCGCGCAGGGCGCGCGTTTCATCTACCTGCTGCCGAACTTTCAGAACCCTTCCGGGCGTTGCATCAGCGCGCCAAGGCGCATGGCGCTGGTGGAGCGCGCGCGCAGTTTGGGAGTGCCCATCGTCGAAGACAACCCCTACGGCGAGCTGTGGTTCGATGCACCGCCACCACCCCCACTTTGCGCGTTAGCCAGTGCGGGTGGTGCGCTCGATGCGATCTACCTCGGCTCGTTCTCCAAAGTGCTGGCACCCGGTTTGCGCCTGGGCTACGTAGTGGCACCACATGCGATCTACCCCAAGCTCTTGCAGGCCAAGCAAGCCGCCGACCTGCACACGCCGGGCTTCAACCAACGCTTGGTGTTCGAGGTCATCAAAGACGGCTTCTTGACGACCCATGTGCCGACCATCCGCGCGCGCTACCGTGCGCAGCGCGACGCCATGCAGGCGGCCCTGGTGGCGCACATGCCGCCCGGCTGTCACTGGCAGACGCCCTCGGGCGGCATGTTCTTCTGGATCGAATTGCCCACGGGCGTGGACGCCACCGCGCTGTTCCCCAAAGCGGTCGCAGCCGGCATGGCCTATGTGCCCGGCGCCACCTTCTTTGCGCAAGACGCGCGGGCCAACACGCTGCGTTTGAGCTTCGTCACCGTGCCACCCGCTGCGATCGAACGCGGTGTGGCGATCCTGGCCCAGGTACTCAAGGAGGCACTGTCGTGAGGACCCATCGCTTTCATCAGCTCGACGTTTTTACCGGCGTGCCTTTGCGCGGCAACCCGCTGGCCGTGGTGCACGACGCGCAGGGTTTGAGCGACGCGCAGATGGCCGACTTTGCGCGCTGGACCAACCTGTCGGAAACGACCTTCCTGCTACCGACCACGGACACGGCGGCCGACTACCGCGTGCGCATCTTCACCCCCGGCGGCGAGCTGCCCTTCGCCGGCCACCCCACGCTGGGCAGCTGCTTCGCCTGGCTGGCGGCGGGCGGGCGCGCACGCAGCGAGGCCGTCGTCGTGCAGGAATGCGGTGTGGGCCTGGTGCGTGTGAAGCGCGACGGCGCGAGGTTGGCCTTTGCCGCGCCGCCGCTGCGCCGCAGCGGGCCGCTGGAGGCCGAGGTGCTGGCGCAGATCGTCACGTCACTCAAGATCGATACGGGTGAGGTGCTGCACCACCAATGGGTCGACAACGGGCCCGGCTGGTGCGCCGTGATGTTGGCGTCGGGCGAGCGAGTGCGCAGCCTGAAGCCCGACTTCTTGGCCATGGGTGCGCTCAAGTTGGGTGTCATTGGCGCGCAGGCTGCCGGCGCGGCCACGCAGTTCGAAGTGCGCGCTTTTGTGCCGGCGCTGTCGGTGTTTGAGGACCCCGTCACCGGCAGCTTGAATGCGGGCCTGGCGCAATGGCTCATCGGCGCGGGGCTGGCACCCGCGAGCTATGTCGCCGCGCAGGGCTTCGCACTCGGCCGTGATGGTCGGGTTCACGTGCAGCAAGACGGCGCCGACATCTGGATCGGCGGCGAGGTCGTGCCGCTCATCGAAGGCACGGTGCGGCTATGAATCCATGGTGGCGACAATGCGCCGATGAGACTCGAACTTGACCACCTCGTCGTCACCGCCCGCACCCTGGCCGAGGGCGTGCGCTGGTGTGAAACGACCCTCGGAGTGACACCGGGACCGGGCGGCAAACACCCCTTGATGGGCACGCACAACCGTCTCGTGAAGATCGCCAGCCCTGGCTTTGCGCAGGCATACCTGGAGATCATCGCCATCGACCCCGAGGCGCCTGCGCCGGCACACTGTCGCTGGTTTGATCTCGACACGCTAACGCTAGACACGACACCACAGCTGCGCCACGCGGTGCTGCGCTGTGGTGACATCCACGCCACCTGCGTGGCCATGCGTGCGGCCGGCCAAGACCCCGGCGTGCCCACCGCCGCCAGTCGTGAGACGGCGCAGGGTTTGCTGCAATGGTTGATCTCGATTCGCGCGGATGGCGGCGTGATGAGTGACGGCGCGCCGCCCACCGTCATCCAGTGGACGGGCGTGCACCCCACGACGCACATGGCCGAGCTCGGGCTGAGCCTGCACACGCTGCACCTCGCACCCGGCGCGGTGGCGCTGCCGGTGGCCGGCGCCACCATCAGCCCAGGCCCCGCGCTCGGCGCCACGCTGCGCGGACCGCGCGGCGACATCAGTTTGCAAACACCATGACCATCGAACTCTTTCGCGAAGACGCCCCGCTGCACGAGACGCCGGCCACCGTGCTGGCGGTGGACGACAGCGGCATCGTGCTCGACCGCACCGTCTTCTACCCGCTGGGTGGTGGCCAGGCCGGCGACAGCGGCGTGCTGCGCCTGGCCGACGGCTTCGAGCTGGTGATTGCCGACACGCGCAAGGGCATGCTCGTCGACGGTGTGGCCGGCGGCATCCGCCATGTGCCCGCCCCCGGCCAGGACCTTTCGCGACTGGCCGTGGGTGCGCGTATCTTGGCCGTTGTCGACGCCGACAAACGCCGCGCCCACATGCGCTTTCATACCGCCACGCATTTGCTGTGCGCGCTGGTGCCGCATCCGGTGGACGGCTGCTCCATCACCGCCACCTATGCGCGGCTGGACTTCCACATGAACGAGCCGCTGGACAAAGAGGCCTTGAGCGCAGGCATCGCGCGCCTGGTCGCCGCCTCACATCCGGTGCAACACCGCTGGATCAGCGAAGACGAGCTCGACGCCAACCCACAACTCGTGCGCAGCATGAGCGTGCAGCCGCCCCGCGGCCTGGGCCGCGTGCGGGTGTTGGAAATCGAAGGTGTGGACGTGCAGCCCTGTGGCGGCACGCATGTCGCGAACACGGCCGACATCGGCCGCGTCATCGTCACGAAGATTGAGAAGAAGAGCGCGATGACCCGCAGGGTCGTGCTCGGCTTTGCCGAGTCAGGCGAAGCCTGATCGCGCTCTTCCGGGGAGCGCTCATGTGCACAAAGTGCACGTTAGCGATCACCAAAAAGTCGGCGATGACCCGCAGGGTCGTGCTCGGCTTTGCCGAGCCGACCAGCGATCACTGATTCCTGAAGTCGTCGTGGCAGCTCTTGCAGGACTGACCTGCGGCTCCGAACGCCGTCTTGATCTGGTCAAGATTGTTGGAGCGCGCGGCCACCAACAGCTTGCCGATCTCGTCCTGCATCTTCTTCGCGCCATCGTCAAACTTGGCGCGCTCGGTCCAGATCTTGGGCGAAGCGCCGCCCTTGGCGGTGCCGGGCGTGCCTTCGACATAGGCAATGAAGGGCAGGCGCGACATCGTGGCCACCACCTCGGCGTTGGCCGTAGCCGCCGCAGCGTCATACGGCGCACGGCCGGCGACCATGGCGCCGATGCGGCCGAAGTGGTTGGCCATCACGAACATCGCGCTCTGGCGGTACTTCACGGCGTCTTCGGGCTTTTGAAACTGCGCCGACGCCGGGACGGCTGCGAGCAGCGTGACAGCGGCGGTGGCGGCGAGCAACAAACGATTCATGGGTGAGCTCCGGTGGCAAGAGTGAGAAGACGGCGGCATGGACCATAACCGTGCCGCCCTGCACAGTCTACGCAAGGTGCCTGCTGGGCATTCCGCACCTAGGGCAAGTACCGAGCCCGACCAGCCCATGGCCGACAACACGCCAAGCACCCGGACGCGCTATGGTTGTGTCCCCTCGTTTGGCCTCGCCGCCTATGACACCCACACCCCCACAAGCCGTGCGAATCTGGGACCTGCCCACACGTCTCTTCCACTGGGCCTTGGCGCTGACCATCGTCGGTTCGGTCGTTAGCGCCAAGATCGGAGGCAACGCCATGATCTGGCACTTTCGCCTGGGCTTCGTGGTGCTGGGGCTGCTTGTGTTTCGCGCGGTCTGGGGTTTGATCGGCGGGCGCTGGTCGCGTTTTGCCAGCTTCATCTACTCACCGTTGACGATCCTGCGCTACCTGCGCGGGCGGGCGCGGCCAGGTGAGCTGCTGGACGTCGGGCACAACCCGCTGGGCAGCCTCTCGGTCTTTGCCTTGCTCGCCTTTCTGGCCGTGCAGGTGAGCACGGGCCTGGTCGCCGACGATGAGATCGCCACCGTGGGCCCGCTCAACCGCTTTGTTAGCTCGGCCACGGCCTTGCTTGCCACGGGCTGGCACAAAACCTGGGGGCAATGGATTGTGCTCACGCTGGTGGCCACGCACATCGGCGCCATCGCCTTCTACGTGGTGGTCAAGAAGCACACGCTGGTGCGCCCGATGATCGGTGGCGACAAGCTGCTGGCGCCCAACACGCCGGCCAGCATCGACAACCTGCGCACGCGGCTGCTGGCGCTGGTGGTGGCGCTGGTCAGCGCGGGTTTGGTGGCGATCTTGATGCGCTTGTGAACGCCGCTTTGAGTGCACCGCACATCAGCATCGTCAGCGCCAGGTCTGAGGCTGAGCTTGAACTCGCACGCGAAGCCTTCCGCGAGTACGCACAGGGCCTGGGTGTCGACCTGTGCTTCCAGCATTTCGACGCCGAGCTCGCGGGCCTGCCCGGCGACTACGCGCCACCCGCCGGCGCGCTCTTGCTGGCTTACGTCGACGGCGCGCTGGCCGGCTGCGGCGCGCTGCGCTCGCTGACCGATGTCGACTACGCCAACGCCTGCGAGATGAAACGCCTCTTTGTGCGCCCGGCCTTTCGTGGCCACGGTCTGGGCCGGCTCTTGACGCAGCGCCTGATGGACTGCGCGCGCACGGCCGGCTATTCGGTGCTGCTGCTGGACACGCTGGACGACATGGAGGCCGCGCGCGGGCTCTACACCACGCTGGGCTTTGAAGAGATTCCGCCCTACTACTTCAACCCGATCGCCGGCGCGCATTACCTCAAGGCCGATTTGTAGGCGCCGCACGTAGCGCTTACACCGGCCTTGGAGCCCGCCACGCAACGGTACGATGCAGCCTCAACCTCGCGCCAGGAGCGGCATGTCATCTTCCTCTCTCGTCCCCACCCTTGAATTGCGCGCCGGCAGCTTGCGCCTGGCGCTGCGCCCCGACCTCGGCGGCAGCATCGCCGGCCTGTGGCTGGGTGAACTGCCCGTGCTGCGCAGCCATGAAGCGGCCGACCTGGCGAGCTCGCGTGTCTCGGGCTGCTACCCGCTGGTGCCGTATTCGGGGCGGCTGGGCTACCGGCGTTTTCGCTGGCTCGGGCAAGACCACACCACGCAGCCCAACTTCGACGACAACCCGCACTCGCTGCACGGCGTGGCCTGGCAGCGTGCCTGGGAAGTCGTCAGTTCGAGTGCGAGTGAAGCCGAGCTGCGCTACGTGCACACGGCCGACGCGCATTGGCCCTTCGCCTTCGAAGTGCGCCAGCGTTTTGTGCTGAGCCCCGGCGCGCTGGAAGTGCACCTGAGCTTCCACAACCAGGCCGCCAGCGCGCAGCCCGTGGGCCTGGGCTGGCACCCGTACTTCCCCAAGCGTTCACGCAGCCGGCTGCATGTTGAGCTGACTGACCGCTGGGACAGCGACGCCAGCGGCCTGCCCACACGCCGCGTGCCGCAGCAAGGCATCGACGGCGACGTCACGCACCTGGCCTTCGACCATTGTTTCGAGGGCTGGAAGGGCCCGGCGCGACTGCGCGACGAGAAGGTCTCGGTCAAGCTCACGTCATCGCTGCCCTACCTGGTGGTCTTCACGCCCGCGCTGAAGGACTACTACTGCGTCGAGCCGGTAAGCCATGTCAGCAACGCCATCCACATGGCCGAGCCGGCCATGCACGGCCTGCGCAGCCTGGCGGCGGGCGCCACGCAAGACGCCTGGATGAAGCTGGAGATCGGCTCGGTCTGATGTCAGAGATCACCGCCCTGCCCGGCGTCAGCGCCAACCTGCTCGGCGAGTCGCCGGTATGGCACCCCGACGAGCAAGCGCTGTGGTGGTGTGACATCCCCGGCAAGGCGCTGCACCGCTGGCGCGCCGCCAGTGGCCAGCATCAGCAGTGGGATTTCCCCTGCGAGCCGGCCTGCTGCGCGCCGCTGCTGGGCGGCGACTGGCTGCTGGCCATGCGCGACGGCCTGTGGCGCTTCAACCCGACTAACGGCCAACGTACGCGTCTGATCGAAGCGCCCTACGACAGCGCCCACGAGCGCTTCAACGACGGCAAGGCCGACGCGCTGGGGCGGCTGTGGGTGGGCACCATCTACGAGCCGCGTGAACCTGCAAACGCCGCACTCTACCGTTACGCGCTAGGCGAACTCAAAGCCATGGCCGGCGACATCACCGTCAGCAACGGCCTGGCCTTCAGCCCTGACGGCGCCACGCTGTACTGGAGCGACACCAAGGCGCACACCGTCTACGCCTTCGACTTCGACGTCAGTGCGGGCGCCATCGCACGCCGCCGCGTCTTCGCCTCGTTTGCCTTGAAGACGCCAGGCCAAGCTCCAGCGAGCTACGGCGGCCGCCCTGACGGCGCGGCGGTGGACGTGCAAGGCAACTACTGGGCCGCGATGTTCGAAGGCCAGCGCCTGGTGCAACTGGCTCCCGACGGCCGCCTGCTGCGCGAGGTGCCGCTACCCGTGCGTTGCCCCACCATGCCGTGCTTCGGCGGGACCGATCTGCGCACGCTCTACATCACCACCGCGCGCGAGAACCGCCCCGCCGAAGAGTTGGCCGCGCAGCCACTGGCAGGGTGCGTGTTGACGCTGCGTGTCGACGTGCCGGGGCTGCCGGTGAATTTCGCCCGGCTTTGAACCACGCGGCCGTGACACTGTGACCCCACAAGCCCTGCCCCGCGCTGCACTGCTGGCGCGCCTGCGCGAACCACGCCAATGGGACGTGGCCATCATCGGCGGCGGCGCCACCGGTCTGGGTGTGGCACTCGACGCTGTGGCGCGCGGCTTCACCGTCGTGCTGGTTGAGTCGCACGACTTCGCCAAGGGCACCTCGTCGCGCGCCACCAAGCTGGCGCATGGCGGCGTGCGCTACCTCGCGCAAGGCAACATCGCCCTGGTGCGTGAAGCCCTGCAAGAGCGCGGCGCGATGCTCGCCAACGCGCCGCACCTGGTGCAGCGGCTGGCGTTCGTGATGCCGAGCTACCGCTGGTGGGAGACAGGCTTCTATGGCATCGGCCTCAAGGCCTACGACACGCTGGCCGGGCGGCGCGGCATTGGCGAGACGGAATTCCTCAGCGCGGCGCGCGCGCGCGAGTTGCTGCCCACCTTGCAGACACGCGGCCTCGTCGGCGGCGTGAAGTACTGGGACGGCCAGTTCGACGACGCGCGCTTGGCCCTTGCGCTGGCGCGCACGGCCGCCGCGCGTGGTGCCCTGCTCGTCAACCGCTGTGCCGCGACCAGCCTGCGGCGCAAAGGCGGCAAGGTCACGGGCTTGACCGTGTGCGACAGCGAGACCCGCGAAGTGCTAACGCTGCAAGCACGCTGCGTCATCAACGCCACCGGCGTGTGGGTCGACGCCGTGCGCGACATGGACCGCGACGCCGGTGCGCCTTCCCGCCCGGCCATGGTCGCCCCAAGCCAGGGCGTGCATTTGGTGGTCGACCGCCACTTCCTGCCCGGCACGCATGCCCTGATGGTGCCCAAGACCGAAGACGGCCGCGTGCTCTTTGCCGTGCCGTGGCTAGGCAAGACCATCCTGGGCACCACCGACACGCCGCGCGCCGACCTGGCGCGCGAGCCCACGCCGTTTGCCGACGAAATCAACTTCATCCTGCGCGAGGCCGGCCGCTACCTGGCCAGCGCGCCGCAGCGCAGCGACGTGCGCTCGATCTGGGTCGGTCTGCGCCCGCTGGTCAAGCCCGACGACGAAGACGGCGCATCGACCAAGACTTTGTCGCGCGAGCACACGGTGCTCGTGGGCCGCTCGGGGCTGGTCACTGTCACTGGCGGCAAGTGGACAACCTACCGCGCCATGGCCGAAGACGTGCTCGAACGTGCCATGTCGCGCGGGCTGCTTGAGCACCGCGCGGGCGGCGTCACCGAGCGCTTGAGTCTCATTGGCGCAGCGCCAGGCCGCCCGCTGGGCGAACCACCCGGCGAGCATCTCTACGGCAGTGAAGCCGATGCCTTGCGCGCTTTGCCGGGTGCCGCGCATTGGCTGTGGCGCGACGGCAGCGGCGGCTTGAGTGAGGCCATGGTGCGTTTTGCCGCGCGCTTTGAGATGGCGCGTGATGTGGAGGACGTGCTGGCGCGTCGTTCGCGCTTGCTCTTTCTTGACGCGGCTGAAGCGTCACGCCAAGCCGATGCGGTGGCGGGCATCCTGCGTGATGAGCTTGGGCCGGGCTTCGACGCCGCAGCCACGGCCGCATCGTTCAAGTCGCTGGCGGCGCTGTACCTCGCACTCCCCTGAGCGCGGCCAAGGTCGCGCCGAAACGCCGCAACGCCGCCGCAACGCCGCCGCAACGCCTGCCGCGCAGGATGCGATGGCAGCGCCGGCACCCTGCCGCGCGCCGCCCATGCCGGTGCGCATGGGTGTGTTTCCATCCCATGCCGGGCGCCACCGGCGCCAGGAGAACGCGATGAAACGATGCATGAGCATCTTGCTGTTGGCCACGGCAGCGCAACTGGCCGCGGCGGGCGTCAGCGATGTCGACGACCCCATCTCGGCCACCAATGGCGACCACGGCACGGGTGGCAGAGGCAACGCCCGCGAGGGCTTCAGGTACACCGGCTCGGGTGGTGCTGACAAGCATCTCTGGTTCCGCAACGATCTCTGCGGCAACTTGCTTGAGGTTGCGCTGACGCCTGCGGACGGCACCATGGAGTGCGGCGTCTCGCCGCTGCGTGTGCAGGCTGGACCCGTCCGGTTTGTCTTTCAGATCGATCGGTCGCGTATCGCGGTCCAGCCATACTGCTGGACCGACAAACTGGGGGCGACTCCATGATGTTCCGAACAAACCTGCGGCGATGTGCCCTTGTGTTGGCGCTGGTGACAGCCATGGTGGCTTGCGGCGGCCGTGACGCCGTGGACAGCGCAACGGCCTTCGTCGCCGACCTGGCCCGAAGCGGGCCGACCAAACGCACGGCCTCGGTAGCGCCGGGCGTCGACGCCGAGTCGCTGCTCGACTGGGCGCAGTGGAAGTTTCCAGCCCTCTTCCCCCAAGCCGCTGCGACGCAGGTCATCGAGCACTTGGGCGTGGTCTACGACGTGCGCGCCTATGCGGGCGGCAACTACCTGGGCGTGTCGCGTCAAGGCGAGGTCTGGGGACTGGGGCCCTTCACGAACGGGCAGCTGCAGAGCTTCGGTGCTGTGGCGCTCTACGCCGCGCAGGTGCAGGCCGACCGCTGCCTGGTCTACGCCGCGCGCTGTGCGCCTGCCAGTGCGCTGGACCAGCAGCTACGCAGCCTCATCATCGCCAACGGCCTCAGCGGCGACCCCACCGTGGGGCGTGAGCTGCCCAACATCGGCGATGCCATGCCACAGCTGGGCAAGCTGCTGTTCTTCAGCAAGTCCTTGTCGGTGCAGCGCGACACCGCCTGCGCCAGTTGCCATCACCCCGCGCTGGGTGGCGGTGATGGCATGGGGCTGTCGGTCGGCGCCGGTGCCAGTCAGCACGCGCTGCTGGGCCTGGGGCGCCAACGCCCCGACGGCCAGTTGCTGGTGGCGCGCAATGCCAACACCTTCTTCAACACAGCGCTCTACGACCGCGTGCTCTTCGCCGATGGGCGTGTTGAAAGCCTGCTCGCGCCAGGTGTCGCGCCGGCCCCGGGTGGCGTGGGCACATCCATCCGCACGCCAGCCAGCGTGGGTGGCGGAGCCGACCCCGCTGCCGGCCCGAATTTGCTGGCGGCGCAAGCCCGCTTCCCCATCACCGGTACGGCCGAAATGCGCGGCGATGGCCTGGCTGCTAACAGCGACGATGAGGTGCGCAGCCTCATCGCCAGACGCCTGGCCGACGAGGCC
>JANMMH010000005.1:0-3899 GCA_031373055.1 Rubrivivax sp.
ACCGACAGCGCCAGCACGCCCAGGCCGACGGCCACCTTGAGCGGCATGGCCACGATGAAGATATTCATCTGCGGCATGGTGCGCGCCACCACGCCGAGGGCCACGTCCAGCAGCAGCAGCGTGATCACGGCCGGCGCCACCAGGGCCAGCCCGAAGACAAACATCGTGCCGAAGGCGGCGACCATGGTCGCCATGTCCAGCCGCTGCAAGCCCTGGCCGGGCGGCACGTTGACGACCGATTCGGCCACCGCGCGAATGACCATGTGGTGGCCGTCGACGGCAAAGAAGATCGCCACGGCCATCAGGTTCAAGGCCGTACCCAACAAGGGCGACGCGGCACGCGTCGCCGGATCGAACAGCGTGGCGACGCCGAAGCCGATCTGGATGTCGAGCAGCCGGCCGCCGAAGAGAAAAGCGGCAAAGGCGCACATCAGGCCAAAGGCCATGGCCGCGCCGAGCAGCACTTCGGCGAAGGCCGCAGCGATCAGGCCGCCGCTGTCGATAGGTGCCAGCGCCGCCCATTGCGGATTGGCCGAGGCCAGCATCGCCGCCAGCGCCAGGCCCAAGAGCGTGCGCAGGTGCAGCGGAATCGACGCGCTGCCCAGCACGGGCACGAGCACGAACAAGGGCCCCAAGCGCATGGCCAACAACAGCACCGCGCTGAGCCAGGCGATCTCGACGTCGATGTTCATCGCCGGCCCCGGGCTTACACATACTGCGGAATGCTGGCGATGAGGTTACTGGCGTAGGCCAGCAATTTGCCCAGCATCCAGGGCCCGAAAGCGACCATCACGGCCACCACCACCACCAGCTTGGGCACAAAGGTGAGCGACATTTCCTGAATCTGCGTCACCACCTGGACCACGCTGACGAGCAGGCCCACGAGCATGCTCAGGCCGAGCAGCGGCGCTGAAATGAGCAGGCCCACCCCGAGCGTCGTGGCCATCAGTTGCAACGCCAAATCCTGGGTCATCGCCCGCTCCTCCAGGGATACCGACAGCGCGCTGCTGTGAGACCTTGCGGTCCGCCACCTTGGCCTCGCATCTATCGTGCATATGTATCGAATTGATGCTACGGCGCTGTGTATAGGCTCCGCCCCCGCACAAAACCTACCCCCTATTTGCGCGGTGGCGGCCTGAATGCCAGGCCGGCCCGGTGTATTCGCGGGCGCGGGCGCGGGCGGGCGATGTGGGCGGCCATGGCGGCCACACGAGATGGCACACTTGGCTGCATTCACAGCCATCAAGAGACAGGCGCGGATGAGCCAGGACACCGACACCATCGCCCGCTACGAGCGCTTTCGCCAAGCCGATCCCGGCAACGCCGAATTGCGGCTGGCGCTGGGCGATCTGTACCACCGTGCTGGGCGCCTTGACGAGGCACTGGCCACGTTCCGCGAAGGGCTGGCGGTCAACGAGCGCGTCACCGCGCTGCGCAGCCGCGAGGCTTCGGTGCTCATCTCGCTGCATCGCTTCGCCGAAGCGGAAGCCAGCCTGCGCCCGCTGGTGCAGGCCGATCCAGGCAACGCCTCGCTGCAGCACAACCTCGGTCTGACGCTGTACCACCAGCACCAGTTCGAAGCCGCACGCGAAGCCTTCGACGCCGCGCGCGCCAACGGCGGCACCGAGGTCGAGCCCGAGACCTGGGCGCACCTGGCCTACAGCAGCCATCAGGTTGGTGACATGGCGCAGGCGCGCAGCGCCGCCACACGCTGGGCTGAGCTGGCACCCTCAGGTCGCGCAGAGGGCTACCTTTCCCTGGTGGAGCTTGACTGCCTGGACTACGCCGGCGCCTACCAGCGCGCGCGCGAAACGCTGAAGTCCGCGCCCGACAACGTCGACGCCAATGTCGTCAGCGGTGTCGAGGCGTTGGAGCTGCAGGAGATGGAGCGCGCTGATGCGCACTACACCCGCGCGTCAACGCTGGAGCCCGACAACCCGCGCGCCTGGGTCGGTGTGGCCCTGGTGCGGCTGTACCGTGAAGAGCATGCGCGCGCGATCGAGGCCTTTAAGCGAGCCTTGGCGCTGGCGCCGCGCGACACCGGCACGCTGGTGGCCTTGGGCTGGACGCATTTCGCGCTGAAGGACTACCCTGCAGCCGAAGCCGTGTTTCGCCGCGCGGTGGCGCTCGAGCGCAACTTCGGTGAAGCCCATGGCGGGTTGGCCAGCGCGCTGGTGATGCAAAACCGCCGCGACGAAGCGCGCGCGACCATCGCCGTGGCGCGGCGCCTGGCGCCCACCGGCTTTGGCCACATCTACGCCAAGGCGGTGTTGCTGGGCCTGGAAGGCAAGCAGGAGCTTGGCGCCAAGCTGGTTGACCGCGCCATCGAGCAGCCGTCGCGGCCCGGGCTGCCCAGCCTGCTGGACCAGGCCCGTGTCTTCATGTCCCGACGCCAGCTGCCGCTGCCGCCGCAGGTCGCCGAACTCTTCAAGCCCCGGGGTATCCCGGCCCCGGGGTTGAAGGACGACTCAACCCGGCCGTAGCGACCCGGCCGCTGGCGGCGGCGGCAGGTTGGACAAGGCCAGCAGTGGGATCGTGTTGTCGGTGATGCGGCCGTCCAGGTCGGCGCTGTAGTCGAACACCGAGCCCAGCTCGAAGGCCGCGGTTTGCCCCGCGCCGAGCTTGGTCGAACGCAGCCGCTGTTCGGCCGTCTGGTTGTAGTCCAGGTCGACCGGGCTTTGCACGCGGCTCAGCACATTCGCACCCGTGGCCACCCAGTCGAAGGGCAGCCATTGGTGCCAACGTTGCTCCAGGCCGTACAGCGAGCTGCGGATGCCTCTGACGGCGGCGTTGGCCAGCGGTTTGTCGGGCGTGGCAAAACCGCTGATCGACTGGTTGAGCAGCCAGTTGTTGAAGGTCGCGCGCGGCTCCTTCAGCGCGGCCAAGGCCAAGGTCTTGCCTATGGTGGCCGTGTACGGGATGAAGTAGCTGAAGTTGTCGTAGTTGCGCAGATTCAGCAGCGTCACCGAGGTGCCGACCTTGACCACCGTTTGCAGCAGCTTGGCCTTGGTCAGCGGCAGCGCGTCGATGATGCTGTCCTTGGCATCGAGCAGCTTGGCTTTGACGAAGTTCGCCTTGTTGGCCAGCAGGTTGGTGCCTTCGGCGGTGAGGCGACGCTTGACGGTGGTGGCCGTGACTTCCTGGAACGAGTCCGTGGACACGTCGAAGACGCGCCGGAAGCCGCTGCGCACGGCCTTGTCGCCGCTGGCGGTCTTGCTCAGCGGCGCGTCGAGCCTGAAGTTGTCGAACAAGCGCTTGATCACCGGTGTGCTGCCCAGCGAGGTGGCGGCAAGTTTGCGGTTGATGCGCTGGCCCACCGTGTACTGGGCAGAGACACGACGCCAGACCTGCACCTCTTCGCCGACCTTCACGAGTTTGGTCCCCGCAGGCAGGGTGTTGGTTTGGACCCCTCTGCCAAACTTTCTGGCGATGCGGTTGCCCAGGCTGTCGGTATCGGATTTGGCCAGCGTCGTGTAGCCCTTGTCCACCAAGGACTTGTTGCGCTGCACCGAGGTGAAGCCCCTCTGCCCTTGCACAGCCTTGGGCGCGGCGCTATAGCTCGCCGCGACCTCGGCCTTGGTCAAGGCCTTGGGCTTGGCCAGCTTGGCGGCCTGGTCCGCGGCGCGCTGTTCGGCGAAGGCGGCCTTGACCTGCTTGGGTGCCGACTTCACTGCCTCGGCGGCCGACTTGCCGAAGTTGCGGATGCTCGCACCCACGCGCTGCAAGACGGTCTTGCCGGCCGACAAGCGCGGAACTCGCAGCACCTCGTCGCCCACGCGCACGAGCTTGAAGTCCTGGAACGCACCCGTGAGCTTGTGGCCCAGCGAAACTTCCTTGCCCGCCTTCACCGCCGTGCGCTCGACCTGTTTCAAGATTGGCGCGCCATCGGGGCCCACGCT
>JANMMH010000014.1:0-15827 GCA_031373055.1 Rubrivivax sp.
GTTCACGCGCCATGCGGTTGAAGCCCATGTTGACTTCGCGTATCTCGCTTGTGAGCGTGTTTTCGTCCAGGCGTGAATCGAGGTCGCCGCCACGAATGCGGCTGGCCGCGAATGAGAGCTGTTTGAGTGGCCGGTTGATGAGCCCGGCGATGCCGGCCGAGCCAAAGAGCGTGGCCACCAGCGCGATGCCGGTCCAGACAAACCACGTCGGCCCCGACAGCGCTTTGGCATGCGCCGCTTCAGCCTGCAGCCAGTAGTTGTCGCGCTCGATGGCAAAGCCCACCCACATGCCGCTTTGGCCATTGACGCTGCGCGCCACGATGGTCTCGGGCCCCAGCACGCCACGCAGCTCGCGGCTGACGCGGCGCGTGAAGCGGTCGACATCAAAGGGCTCCCAGCGGTCGCCCGGCTCGCGTGTCGCCACGCGGATGGCTTGCTGGGTGCCCAGTGACTTGACGAGCATCACGCGGTTGATGCCGTCAGCCTGGCGCAGTGCCGCGCGCGAAAGGTTCACCAGCCCCGCGGTCTGCTGCGCGGCCTGCACCGCACGCGGCTCGAACTCCAAGGCCGAGAGTGTTTGCACCCAGGCGAACACGCCACCTGCAAGCAGGATGGCCAGCAGGAAGGTGGTTCGCCAAAAAAGGCTGAGTGCTAAAGGCTTGCGCGACAACGGTCTTGATCAGTCCGTGCCGGCACGCGCGGCCATCAATTGGCGCCGTCCGGCACGAACACGTACCCCACTCCCCAGACGGTTTGAATGTAGCGCGGCTGCGCGGGGTCGGGCTCGAGCATCTTCCTCAGGCGCGAGACCTGCACGTCCAGGCTGCGGTCAAAGGGCTCGAATTCGCGCCCGCGCGCCAGCTGCGCCAGCTTGTCGCGGCTGAGCGGCTGGCGTGGGTGGCGCACCAGCGCTTTGAGCATCGAAAACTCGCCCGTGGTCAGCGCAATCTGCTCGCCGTTCTTGGACAGGCGGCGCAGCGAGAGGTCGAACTCAAACGGGCCAAAGCTCACCGTCTGCGCGTCTTTGGAAGGCGCGCCTGGCGCCTCGGGTGTAGGCCGGCGGCGCAGTACGGCGTGGATGCGCGCCAGCAGCTCACGCGGGTTGAAAGGCTTGGGCAGGTAGTCGTCGGCGCCGACCTCCAGGCCGACGATACGGTCGACGTCTTCGACCTTGGCCGTGAGCATGATGATGGGTGTCGCGTCATTGGCCGCGCGCAGGCGCCGGCAGATCGACAGGCCGTCTTCGCCGGGCAGCATGAGGTCGAGCACGATGAGGTCGACGGTGTCGCGCGTGAGCACGCGGTTGAGCGCTTTGGCGTCTTCGGCCAGTAGCACCTCAAAGCCCTCTTGCGAGAGATAGCGGCGCAGCAAATCGCGGATGCGGGAGTCGTCGTCGACCACCACAATGCGGTCAGGGCGTGCGTTGGCGGGGCTGGTCATGGCGGCGCTCCAAATTTGTAACAGCCGCATTGTGGGGCGCGGATTCCGTGGGTTTGCGCACGTTCAGACCATCGGTTACACATCTTTCGGCGTTTTCCCTCGTGCCATTTGCTGCGGTGTGACGTTGTACCGGGTCGCTGTCGCCGCCCCCTGCGCCGCAGCTCTATCGAACAAGCATTCAAGGATTCAAATGACTCTGACCCCACTTCGTCTTTTCAGCAATCTCGCCGCTGCGGCCTTGCTGGTTGCCACCTTGGGTGCCCAGGCACAGACGCTGCCGCCGCCGCAGAACGTGCTGACGTTGTCGGCCTCGGCCACCACCGAAGTGCTGCGTGACTGGCTGGTCGTCACCTTGTCGACCACGCGTGAAGGCAGCGACGCCGCCACCGTGCAAACCGGCTTGAAGCAAGCGCTCGATGCTGCCTTGGTGGAAGCGCGCAAGGCCGCCAAGCCGGGCCAGCTCGAAGTGCGCACCGGCGGCTTTTCGATCGCGCCGCGCTACGCGCCCAAGGGCGGCATCACGGGCTGGCAAGGCAGCACCGAGCTTGTGATTGAAGGCCGCGACACGGCCGCCATCTCGCAGCTGGCGGGGCGCCTGCCAACGTTGACGGTGGCCCGCGTTGGCTTCTCGCTTTCACGCGAAGCCCGCGAGAAGGTCGAGACCGACGTCGCGGCACAAGCCATCGCTCGCTTTCGTGCCCTGGCCGACGCCTACGCCAAGCAGTTCGGCTTTGGCGGCTACGCCATCCGCGAGGTCAACGTCAACAGCGGCCATGACGGCCCGGTCCCGATGCAAGGCCTGCGCGCCCAAGCGTCGATGGCCATGTCGGCCGACAGCGCCTTGCCGGTGGAAGCGGGCAAGGCGGCGGTGACGGCCAACGTCAGCGGCAGCGTGCTGATGACGCTACGCTGACGTTGTGCGTTAGCACTTCAAGCCGCGCTACTGCGCGACCCAGCCGCCGTCAATGTTCCACGCCGCGCCGCGCACATTGCGCGCAGCCTCGCTGCAAAGGAACACGGCCAGCTCACCCAGCTGCTCGGGTGTGACGAATTCCAGCGAGGGCTGCTTCTCCACCAGCAGCCGGCGTGTGGCCTCTTGCATGTCGACACCTTCGCGCACCACCCGGTCGTCAAGCTGCTTTTGCACCAGCGGCGTGAGCACCCAGCCCGGGCAGATGGTGTTGACCGTCACGCCACCGATGGCGTTTTCCAGCGCCGCCGCTTTGGTCAGACCTACGATGCCGTGTTTGGCCGCGACATAGGCGCTTTTGCCCGGTGAGGCCACCAGGCCGTGCGCCGATGCGATGTTGATGACGCGCCCCCACTGGCGCCGCTTCATGCCCGGCAGCGCGGCGTGCATGGTGTGGAAGGCGCTGCTCAGGTTGATGGCGATGACGGCGTCCCAGCGCTCGACGGGGAAGTCTTCAACGTTCGCCACATGCTGGATGCCGGCGTTGTTGACGAGGATGTCGACACTGCCGAACTGCGCCTCGCAGCTGGCCACCATGTCGGCAATCTCGGCGGGTTTGCGCATGTCGGCGCCGTGGTGCACCACGCTGGCGTCGAGCTCGCGCACCAGAGCGAGCGCGGCGTCGACATCACCAAAGCCGTTGAGCATCAGCCGCGCGCCTTGCTTGGCCAGCGCCAGCGCGATGCCCAGGCCGATGCCGCTGGTGGAACCGGTGACCAAAGCGGTCTTGCCTTTAAGCATGAAGTCATCTCCTGGTTACGATGCCCCGATTATTGACAGCCGAGCTTGCAGCACCATGACCGAACCGCGACTGAACCACGTGCAGTGCCTGGACTCACGCGGTCTGCACCGCATGGCTTACTGGGAGTGGGGCGACACGGCCAACCCGCGCGTGCTGGTGTGTGTGCACGGCCTGGCGCGCCAGGGCCGCGACTTCGACACCCTGGCCGCAGGCCTGAGCCAGCACTACCGCGTGGTTTGCCCCGACGTTGCGGGCCGTGGCCAATCGCAGTGGCTGGCCAACCCGATGGACTACGCCATCCCACAGTACGTGGCCGATATGGTCACGCTCTTGGCGCGCCTGAATGCCGAGACGGTGGACTGGCTAGGCACGTCAATGGGTGGCCTCATTGGCCTGGGGCTCGCGGCGCTGCCGGGCTCGCCACTGCGCCGCTTCGTCATGAACGACATCGGCCCCACGCTGGAGGCCAGCGCCATCGCCCGCATCGGCACCTACCTCGGTGCGCCGCTTCGCTGGCCCACGCTTGACGCTGCGGCCGCCGCGCTATGGGCCATCTCGTCGACGTTTGGCCCGCACACGCCCGAGCAGTGGCTGGCCTTGACGCGACCACAGGTGGTGAGTGACGGCCAAGGCCAACTCAAACCGCACTACGACCCGCAGATCGCCGTGCCTTTTCGCGCCATCACGCCCGAGATGGCCGCCGCCGGCGAGGCCATGCTGTGGCAGGCCTGGGACAACTTGCGCTTACCTGTGCTGTTAGTTCGCGGTGCCGAGTCTGACCTGCTCTCGCACGCGACCGCGCAGGCCATGACGCTGCGCGGCCCCAAGCCGCAGTTGGTGGAAATTGCCGGCGTGGGCCACGCGCCCACACTGGTGCAAGACGACCAGCGCCGCGTGGTGGCGGACTTTTTGCTCGGCCCGTGAAGACAGGTCAGCACGGCGGCAGCCACAGCGGCAGCGACGGCACTGCCGCCATCGTGCAGCTGGCAAGTGCCAGTGCCAGTGCCAATGCCAGCGCCGAGGCCAACCAGGACGCCGCCGCCCTGGCGCGCGCACGCTCGTTTGCCGAGCCGCTGATTGCGAGCGAAAAGCTCGACACCGGTGAAAACGCGCTGGCCCATGCCGACGGCGTGGCGGCCATCTTGCACGCCATCGGCGCCGCGCCTTCCATGCGCGCGGCGGCTTACCTGGTCTACGCGGGTGACTACCTGCAGCGGCCTGAAGAAGTCGTCAGCAAAGCCTTCGGGCCTTCGTACGCCAGCCTGGTGACGCTGACGCGCAAGCTCGTGCAGATCCAGCGCGCAGCGCGCGACGCCGAGGTCGGGCAAGCGCAGCGCGCCTTGCAGACCGAGCGTGTGCGAAAGATGCTGCTGGCCTTCAGCCGCGACCTGCGTGTGGTGCTGCTGCGCCTGGCGTCAAGGCTGCAAACGCTACGCTGGTTTGCGGCCAGCAAGACGCCGTGCCCGACGACGCTGGCGCAAGAGTCGATGCAAGTATTTGCGCCGCTAGCGAATCGTCTGGGCATCTGGCAGATCAAGTGGGAACTGGAAGACCTGGCCTTTCGTTTCCTGGACGGCCAGCGCTACCGCAACATCGCGCAGCTGCTGCACGAAACCCGCCGCGCGCGTGAAGACGACGTGGTGCTGGCCGCCGCCCAACTCGCCCAGCGTCTAGCGGAAGGCGGCGTGCAGGCCGACGTGCAGGGCCGGCCCAAACACCTCTACAGCATCTGGAAAAAGATGCAGGGCAAGGGCCTGGACTTCGGGCGCGTGTTTGACGTGCGTGCCGCACGCGTGGTGGTGGCCGATGTCGCTGCGTGTTATGCCGCGCTGGCGCGCGTGCACGAATGCTTCGCACCTCTCGACGGTGAGTTCGACGACTACATCGCCAAGCCCAAGCCCAACGGCTACCAGTCGCTGCATACCGTCGTCACGCTCACCGACGGCCGGCCGCTGGAAGTGCAGATCCGCACACGCGCCATGCACGAACACGCCGAGCACGGCGTGGCTGCGCACTGGATGTACAAAGAGGCCGGCGCGCGTGGCCACAGTGGCGCCAGCGTCAGCGGCGACTTCGAAGAGCGCGTGGCCGAAGCGCGAAAAGCCGTGCTGCGCCAACTGCTGGCCTGGGAGCGCGACTTCAGCAGCGCGGGTGCTTCCGATGGCGCAAGCAGTGATACGACGGATGCACGCGCCTTCGACGACCGCGTGTACGTCTTCACGCCGCAAGCCACCATCATCGAGCTGCCCGCTGGCGGCACGCCCATCGACTTCGCCTACGTGCTGCACAGCGACCTGGGCCACCGCTGCCGTGGCGCACGTGTCGACGGCGCGATGGTGACGCTGTCGACACCGCTCCAGCACGGCCAGACGGTGGAGATCGTGGCGGCCAAAGAGGGCGGACCCTCGCTCGACTGGCTCAACCCCGAACTCGGGTTCATCAAGAGCCCACGCTCACGCGCCAAGGTGCGCGCCTGGTTCAACGCGCAGGCCATGCAAGCGACCACAGCACGTGGCCGCGAGCTGGTGGAAAAGCTATTGCAGCGCGAAGGCAAGACGGCGATGAAGCTCGACCACCTGGCCGAGCAGCTGGGCTTCAAGCGCGCCGACGACCTCTTCGAAGTCGTCGGCAAAGACGAGTTCTCACTGCGCACCATCGAAACTTTTCTGCGCCCGGCGCCGGCCGCCGCACCCGAAGAAGCCATCCACTTGCGAGCGCCCAAGAGCTCAGGCGGCGGCGTGCTGGTGGTGGGCGTCGAATCCTTGATGACCAGCCTGGCCAAGTGCTGCCGGCCCGCACCACCCGACGCCATTCGCGGTTTCGTCACGCGCGGCAAAGGCGTGGCCATCCACCGCGCCGACTGCAGCAACTTCCGCCATATGAGCCAGCAGCACCCCGAGCGCGAACTCGCCGTCGCCTGGGGTGTAGGCCACAGCGACAAGCCCGCGCTGTACCCGCTGGACGTGCTGATTGAAGCCAGCGAGCGCCCGGCACTTTTGCGCGACGTCTCCGAGGTCTTCTTCAAAGAGAAGATGAACGTCGTGGGCATGCACACCCAGACCGTGAAGGGCAGCGGCGGCAACACCACGCGCATGACGCTCACCGTCGAACTTGGCGACGTGGCGCGGCTGCCGCTGGCCTTGTCGCACCTCTTGCGCGTGCCCGGCGTGCGCATGGCGCGCAGGCGCTGAATGGCCGCATGGCCCGTATATACTGCCGCCCTCTCTAGGCGCGTAGCTCAGCTGGTTAGAGCACCACCTTGACATGGTGGGGGTCGATGGTTCGAGTCCATTCGCGCCTACCAAATTCGGTAGGGGAAACAAGCACTTGGCGCATGCGTCCGGTGCTTTTTTCTTGGTCGCCTCCCGCATCCATTCGCCAAGACGTGCGCATCGCGGTGACACCAGCCCCACATTGAATGCAGCACGCCATGACCCACACCATCCTCGTCTCCGGCGGCAGCGGCTACATCGCCGGCTTCCTCATCCGCCAGCTGATGGCTGAAGGCTGGATGGTGCACACCACCGTGCGCAGCCTGGCCAAAGAAGCGGCTGTGCGCGAGCTGCTCGCGGTAGACAACAGCCGGCTGAAATTCTTCGCCGCCGACTTGATGAGCGACGCGGGTTGGGCCGAGGCCATGACCGGCTGCAGCCACGTCGCGCACTTGGCATCACCCCTGCCCACGGGCGTGCCCAAGGACGCCAACGAACTCATCGTGCCCGCACGCGACGGCGTGCTGCGCGCGCTGCGCGCGGCCAAGGCCGCGGGCGTGCAGCGCTTTGTCATGACGTCGTCGGTGGCGGCCATACCTACGGCCGCGGCCGTGGCGTGCTCCACTTCACCGAAGCCGATTGGACCGACTTGTCCAAACCCGGTATCTCGCCCTACATCCAGAGCAAGACCATTGCCGAGCGCGCCGCACGTGAGTGGATGGCCAAGGAGGGCGGCGACATGGTCTTTTGCAGCATCTGCCCGTCAGTCGTGCTCGGGCCGGTGTGGAGCGCGGACTATTCGGCGTCGGTGACGGTGGTGAAGTCGCTGCTCAATGGCCGTGTCAAGTCCTGCCCCGACATCGGCTTTGGCGTCGTGGATGTACGCGATGTGGCCGACCTGCACGTGCGCGCACTCAACGCGCCAGACATGGCGGGCGAGCGCTTCATCGCCTCGGGCCGCTTCATGAAGATGCGTGAGATCGCCGACATCCTGCGCGCGCAGCTTGGCGCGGACGCCGCCAGGGTCACCACGCGCAACGCGCCCGACTGGCTGGTGCGCATCGCCGCGCGCTTCAACCCGCTGGCGCGTGCGGTGGTGGGTGAGCTCGGCAGCGTGCGCAACCAGGATGCCTCACACGCCAAGGCCGTGCTGGGCTGGGCCACGCGGCCGGTGGAAGAGAGCATCGTTGACACGGCGCGTGCGCTGCTGGCATTGGGCACCGCGAAGCGCTGAATCTGGCCTTGGGCGCGCCCTAGCCCTACACTGCGCGTAATGAACAAGACAGTACAAAAGGCCAATCGAGCAACGATCTCGAAGGACAGTGCCGCACCCAATGCCAAGGTACCGGCGCGCGTGGCCACGCCGCGCAAGGCCGCAACCCGCAAACCCGAGCCGCGCACCAACGACCCCGCGCGCACCATGGCCGACATCCTGGAAGTGGCCGTTCGGGAGTTCGCCGAGAAGGGCCTGGCCGGCGCGCGCATCGACGTCATTGCCGAAGCCATGCGCACCAGCAAGCGCATGATTTACTACTACTTTGGCAGTAAAGAGGGGCTCTATATCGCCGCGCTGGAAGAGGTTTACAGGCGTATGCGTGAGATCGAAGGCAGCCTGCATCTCGAAGACCTGAGGCCAGAAGACGCGTTGCGCCGCCTGGTCGGTTTCACCGTCGATTACCAGCTGGCGCACCCCGACTTTGTGCGCTTGGTGATGACGGAAAACATCCACCGCGGCGAGTACCTTGCGCAGAGCAAGCTCATACGCAAACTCAACGTGCCGGCCATCGACGGCCTGCGTCTGGTGCTGGAGCGTGGCCACAAGGCGGGGGTATTTCGCAGTGGGCTGGACGCCGTGGACGTGCACATGTCGATCAGCGCGCTGTCGGTCTTCAACGTCGCCAACCGGCACACCTTCTCGCTCATCTTCGAGCGTGACCTGGAGTCGCCTGCGGCCTTGATTGCCCGGCGCGACAACGTGGTCGAGATGGTGGTGCGCTTTTGCCGGCGCTGAGCGCGCGCCGCCGGTGCACATTCGGCTACGGGTAACTCCCTATGCGCAAAAACTAACCAGTTAGTACATTACGCATCGAGCGTTAGCACGGGCACCTTGTCGGTGTGCGGCGCACCCAGCGGGAACCCCACCCATGTTCGACAAACTCGCCAACGCCTACTGCCGCCTGCTCGACAGCCTGATGGCCTTGCTGCTGGCCGCGATGGTGGTGCTGGTGCTTGGCAACGTCGTGCTGCGCTATGTCTTCAACTCCGGGCTGGCCATGTCCGAGGAGTTGTCGCGATGGATGTTCGTCTGGCTGACCTTCCTGGGCGCCATCGTCGCCCTGCAAGAGCGCGGCCACTTGGGCAGCGACATGCTGGTGTCGCGCCTGGGCGTGAAGGGCAAGCGTGCGCTCTGGGTCCTGGGCCATGGCCTGATGCTCTTCATCACCTGGCTGATCTTTCGTGGCAGCCTGGAGCAGGTCAAGATCAATTGGGATGTCGAGGCGCCGGTGTCGGGGCTTTCGATGGGCATCTTCTATGCCACGGGCCTGGTCTTTTCGGTGTCGGCTGCCATGATCCTTCTGCGCCAGTTGTGGCAGGGCCTGGCGGGCCAGCTCGGCGCGGACGAGCTGGTGATGGTGAAGGAATCCGAAGAGGCCGCCGAGCTCGAATCGCTGCAGGCTGAACTGGCGCGCGAGCCGAAACAAGGGCCACCATGACCGTCCTCATCTTCATTGGTGCCTTGCTCGGCGCCATGGCCTTGGGCATCCCCATTGCCTATGCCCTGCTCGCCAGTGGCGCGGCATTGATGTGGCACCTGGACCTCTTTGACGCCCAGATCCTTGCGCAAAACGTCATCAACGGTGCCGACTCATTTCCGTTGTTAGCGGTGCCGTTTTTCATGCTCGCCGGCGAGATCATGAACGTGGGCAGCCTGAGTCAGCGCATCGTCAATCTCGCGTTGGCCGTGGTCGGCCACGTTCGTGGCGGCCTGGGCTACGTGGCCATCATCGCGGCGTGCCTCTTGTCGGCCCTGTCGGGTTCGGCGGTGGCCGACGCTGCGGCGCTGACGGCACTGCTGTTGCCAATGATGGTCAAGGCCGGTCACGACAAAGCGCGCTCGGCGGGATTGATCGCCGCCTGCGGCGTCATCGGCCCGGTGATTCCGCCCAGCATCGCGTTCGTCATCTTTGGCGTCTCGGCCAACGTCTCGATCTCCAAGCTCTTCCTGGCCGGCATATTCCCCGGCCTGCTCATCGGCGCCTCGCTCTGGCTGACCTGGATGTGGCTGGTGCGCAAGGAAAAAATGACCCCGCCGCCGCGCAAGACCACGGCCGAAGTGCTGACGGCATTGCGTGAAGCGGCCTGGGCCTTGCTGCTGCCGGTGATCATCCTGGTCGGCCTGCGCATGGGGGTCTTCACGCCCACCGAAGCGGCCGTGGTGGCCGCCGGCTATGCGCTCTTCGTCACGGTGGTGATCTATCGCGAGCTGAGCTGGCACCAGCTGCATGCGATCTTCGTCACCGCCGCCAAGACGACCGCCATCATCATGTTCCTGGTGGCTGCGGCCATGGTTTCGGCCTGGCTCATCACGGTGGCCGACTTGCCGAGCAAGGTGGTCGCGTTGCTGCAGCCTTTGATCGGCAGCCCGATCCTTTTGATGATCGCCATCATGGTCCTCGTCATGATCGTCGGCACGGCCATGGACATGACCCCGACGATCCTGATCCTGACGCCGGTGCTGATGCCCTTGGTCAAGGCCGCGGGTATCGACCCGGTGTACTTCGGCGTGATGTTCATCATCAACAACTCGATTGGCCTCATCACGCCGCCTGTGGGCACCGTGCTCAACACAGTGGCCGGCGTGGGGCGCATGAAGATGGACGCTGTGACGCGCGGCGTGCTGCCTTTCATGCTCGCCGAGTTCGCGGTGATGTTCCTGATGGTGCTTTTCCCCTGGCTCGTGACTGGGCCCATGAAGCTTTTCTATTGACCCCCCGATCTGAAAACGGAGACACGACATGAAGCGTTTGTTCATCAAGACCCTGCTGGCCACGGCCGCACTGTCCCTGTGCGGCCTGGCCGCGGCGCAAGACATCAAAGAGCGCAGCTTCAAGCTCGCGCTGCAAAACCCCAAGGGCCACCCGCTCGAGCAAGGCGCAGTGAAGTTCGCCGAGATCGTGGCGGCGCGCTCGGGCGGCAAGCTCAAGGTCAACGTCTTCCCGGGTGGTGTGCTCGGGGGCGACGCGCCCACGGTGTCGGCGTTGCAAGGCGGCACGGTGGAATTCACGGCGCTCAATTCGGGCATCCTGGCCTCGCAGGTGAAGGACTTCGAGGTCTATGACTTCCCCTTCATGTTTGCCAACGCCAAAGAAGCCGACGCGGTGGTCGACGGCCCCTTTGGCCAAAAGATGCACGCCAAGCTGCAAGACAAAGGCATCGTCGGCCTGGCTTACTGGGAGCTGGGTTTCCGCAACGTCACCAACAGCAAGCGGCCCATCACCAAGGTGGAAGACATCGACGGCCTGAAGCTGCGCGTGATCCCCAACGCCATCAACGTCGACTGGGTCAAGGCCCTGGGCGCCAACCCCACACCGATGGCCTTCCCCGAGGTCTACGCCGCTCTGGAATCCAAGGCGATTGACGGCCAAGAGAACCCCCTCAACGTGATCCTGGCCAACAAGTTTGCCGAAGTGCAAAAGCACCTGGCGCTCACCGGCCACCAGTACAACCCGCAATCCTTGATCGTTAGCAAGAAGGTCTGGGACACGCTCTCGGCCGACGAGAAGAAGATCATCGGTGACGCTGCGGTGGAAGCCAGCCGCTTCCAACGCCAGGTCAGCCGCGACGCCGCCGCAGGCCAGCTCGACGCACTGAAAAAGGCCGGCATGCTGGTCACCGAGTTCTCGCCGGCCGAGCAAGCCAAGCTGCGCGAGAAGTTGAAGCCCGTGATCGACAAACACGGTGCGGCCATTTCGGCCACCGTGGCCGAGTTGCAGGCCGAGCTGGCCAAGGCGCGGCGCTGAGCGGGCAGGGCTTGAACGTGGTGGTTGACGCGGCAATCGATGAGGTGAGCAACGCGGCCTCGAACGCCGCGCCGGCCGCGCCGGCGCCCAGCTGCAAGCTGCTGCTGGGCCTCATCGGCGCGGGCATTGGGCGTTCGCTGACGCCCGCCATGCACGAAGAGGAAGCGCGCCACCACGGCCTGGCGCTGCACTACCAGTTGATCGACATCGAACGCGACGCGCGCGGTGCGGCAGCCTTGCCGATGCTGCTGGACGCGGCGCGCACGATGGGATTTGCCGGCCTGAACATCACCTACCCGTGCAAGCAGGCGGTGATGTCGCTGCTGGACGACTTGTCGCCCGAAGCGCGCGCCATCGGTGCCGTCAACACGGTGGTTATCAAGGGCGAGCGCTTGATCGGCCACAACACCGACGCCACTGGCTGGGCCTCGGGCTTTACGCGCGCGCTGCCGCAGGCCGACCTGTCGCGTGTGGTGTTGCTCGGCGCCGGTGGCGCCGGTGCGGCGATTGCGCATGCGGCGCTGCGCTTGGGGGTGACCGAGCTGCGCATCAATGACCGCGACCCAGCGAAGGCGGCCGAACTTGCGGCCGAACTGGCCAGTGCCTACGGTGCAGAACGTTCTAACGCGCAACATGATGTGACGGCAGCACTGCACGGCGCCACCGGTTTGATCCACGCCACGCCCACGGGCATGGACAAGCTGCCCGGCCTGCCGCTGCCCGAACACCTGGTGCAGCCCACGCTGTGGGTCTCTGAGATCGTCTACTTTCCGCTCGACACGGAGCTCGTGCGCCTGGCGCGCGCGCGCGGCTGTAACGTCAGTGACGGCAGCGGCATGGCCGTGGGACAGGCGGTCGGCGCCTTCGAGCTCTTCACCAGCCGCACACCTGACGCGGCGCGCATGCAAGCCCATCTCAAGCGCCTGTTGCCACCGCACTGAAAGCGAAACGCCAAACATGAGTGAGCCACGCGAACCCCTGGTCGATGCCGCCAACCCGCTGGCCATCGAGGGCATCGAGTACATCGAATACCGCACCGCACGCCCGCAAGCGCTGGGCCAGGTGCTGGAGCTGATGGGCTTCAGCCCGGTGGCGCGCCACCGCTCGCGTGAGGTGCTGCTCTACCGCCAGGGCAGCATGAACGCCATCATCAACGGCCACGGCGCCGTGGCCAATGAGCCACCGGCGCTGGCCGCCATCGCGCTGCGTGTGCGCGACGCTGCCGCTGCGCATCAGCGTGTGCTCGAGCTCGGCGGCTGGGACGTGCCCGTGCAGGTGGCGCCGATGGAGCTGCACTTCCCTGGCGTGCACGGCGCGGGCGCCAGCCGCATCTACTTCGTTGACCGCTGGCGGGAGTTCTCCATCTACGACGTCGACTTCGTACCCATCCCCGGCGTCAACCCCCAGCCGCCCGCGCTGGCAGGGCTGCACTGGTTCGGCGTGGTGCAGTACATCGGCGCCGGCCGCAGTGAAGACTGGGTCGCCTTCTACAGCTCGCTCTTCGGCTTTCGAGTCATGGGTGACGACCGCGAAGCCGGCGTGCTGCCGCACGGCACCATCCTGCAAAGCCCCGACCGCCAACTGCACTTGCAACTCATCGAGCCCGAGCCTGACTTTGACGAGGAGGCCGCGCTCGATGAGAAGCTGCAACGCGTGGCACTGGGCGCCCCCGACGTTCCCGCAGCCGCCGCGGCCTTGCGCGCACGCGGTGTGAGCTTCGTCGAGTCGGGCCGGCTGCATGTCGACCAGCGCGGTGCGTTGACACGAACCTGGCTCGGCGGCGTGATGTTCGAGCTGATCCACCACGACGCATGAAAGCCGCTGAGGCGCATCTCTTCATCCGTGACTTCGGCATGGACAGCATCACCCTGGCCGGACCGCTAACGGCCAAATTACGCGCCATGCGTGAGGCCGGCTTTTCGCAGGTGATGCTGCAAGCGCGTGACCTGGTGGGCCACCCGGATGGCTGGCAAGCGGCGGTGGCCGAGGTGAAAGTCAGCGGCCTGCGCATCACTGGGTTTCAAGTGCTGCGCGACTTCGAGGGCCTCTCGGGCCACCTGCACGGCTACAAGGTCGACATCGCCAAAAGCATGATCGAGATGGCCGCCGCACTCGGCGCCAAGGTACTGTTGGCCTGCTCGTCCACCTCACAACACGCCAGCGCCGACATCGACCACATCGCGCGCGACCTGCGCAAACTCGCCATGCTGGCGCTGCCGCACGGCATCCGCATCGCGTATGAAGCGCTGTCCTGGGGCCGCCACATCAACCAGTTCCCGCAGGCCTGGGCGGCGGTCGAATTGGCCGACTGCCCCAACTTGGGGCTAGGCATCGATTCTTACCATGTCTTTGCCACGAAGACGCCGCTGGAGGAGCTTGAGCTGGTGGACCCGCAGCGCATCTACCTCGTGCAGTTGTCTGACTTCATGTGGCACGAGGTGCGCACGCCCGAAGAGCGCATGGCCACGGCGCGCACCTTTCGTGTGTTCCCGGGCGAAGGCGTACACAGCGAAGAGCTCGCGCGCCTGGTGCTGGCGCTCACGCGCCTGGGCTGGCGCGGTGACTACAGCTTCGAGGTCTTCAACGACGACTACCAGCAGCTGCCCCTGGCCACCGTGGCCGAGCGCGCCCGCCGCGCAGCAGTGTGGCTGGCCGAAGACGTGCTGCGGCGGTCGGTGCCCTTGCCTACACAGGCGCGCGGGCAGGTGTTTGCTGCACGCAGCTAACGGGTTAGCGACGCAGCGTCAGCCTGCGCCAGGGCCCACGCCGAAAGAATCGCACGGTGGTCGGGAATATTGGCCAGATAGCCCTGGCGCAGCGCCTCGTCGCTGATCAAGGCGGCCGAGGCCATGAGCTCGCGGTAGACGCGCTCCAGCCACTCGTTGGCGCGTGCATCGCCGGCGCTGGACAGCACCAGCGTGCACATCAGGGCGATGTGGCGCGGGGCTCCCGCTTCTTGCCGGGCGCCACCACCTTCACCGTCCAGGGCCGTTTGCACATGCACCATGGCGCCGGCCACGTCGCCTTGCATCAAAGCCAGCCGCGCCAGCCCGGCACCGGCGTCCAGCGCTGAGGCGGCCTTGTCGGCGAGTGACAGTGCCATTGCGGTGTCGAAGGCCTCGGCCGCAGCGACATGCTCGCCCAGGTCGACGGCCGCTTCGCCCACGTGGCACCAGGCGTCGGGCTCCCAGCGCTTGAGTGCGGCCTGCTGCGCGACGCCCACGGCCTCGCGCGCCAGGCTGAGCGCGGCGGCGCTGTGGCCGACCCAACGTTCGAGCTTGCTCAGGTTGAGCAAGCTGCCGCACTCGCAATTGCGGTTGCCGTAGACACGTGTCAGGCGCAACGCCTCATGGGCGAAACGACGGGCGCTAAAGAGCTCGCCCAACTCGAGCCAGGCGCCGCCGAGGTTGGCAATCGCGATGAGCTCGTTGATCTGATGGCCAACGGCCTGGGCATTGAGTAGTTCCTGCTCGTGGCAGTGCAGCATGGCCACCGGGTCCTGCCGGTGCTGGGCCACCATCGCCAGCACGTTGAGATGGGGCCCCTCGATCTTGCTCAGGCCGAGTTCACGCGCCTGCGCCAGGCCCTGGCGCGCCAGGCGCTCGGCGGCGTCCCAGTCGCCCAGGTAACGGTGGGCCATGGCCAGCTGGCGCATGGCGCCGATGCGGGTACGCTGGTCGCCCGCGCGTTCGGCGCTGGCCATGGCCTGGCGCGCGGCGGTTTTTAAGCCCTCGTAGTCGCCGCGCCACATCAGATAGGTGGTGCGCCGCTCGTGGGCCAGCGCGCGCTTGCCGTCGTCGTCCATGGCCTCAGCCAACACCAGCATCGCGTCAAGGTTGGCGGCCTGCTGGGTGCGCTGCGCGGTCAAATGCAAGGCCTGGCTTCGACGCATCAACAAACGCCAATGCAGTTCTTGCAAGTCGCGTGGTGCGGCCTGTGCGGGCAAGGCAGCGTCCAGCAGCGCCAGCCCCCGCTGCACGTGGTGCAGCACCTCGCTGTGGGCGTAGCGCGAGGCGGCAAATTCGGCCGCGCGCGCATGGTGCTCCACCGCCAGCAGCGCGTCGCCAGCTTGTTCGAAGTGGTGCGCCGTTAGGCCCAGCACGCTGGCGCCGTGCAGTGTGGCCAAGCCCACCAGCCAGCGCGCGAAGCGGCCGTGCAAGGCGCGCCGGGTGAGCACGGGCACCGTGGCGTAGGTCAGCTCTTGCAGCAGCGGGTGCTGAAAGCTCAGGGTCTGCTCGGCGCCGGCGGTGGGTGCCATCAGCATCGAGCCCGCAGCTTTGCGCTGTTGCGGCATGCCCTGTGCGGCGTCGGCGTCCAGCAGTGCCAAGGCTTGCGCTGGAAAGCTGGTGCCCAGCACACTGGCCTGCTGCAACGCAGCGCGCTCCTGGGCGGGCAGCAAGGCCAGGCGCGCCCGCACCACCGCGTCCAAGCTGGCCGGCAGT
>JANMMH010000154.1:0-9949 GCA_031373055.1 Rubrivivax sp.
CGGCAGCTCGAAGTGCTGGGCTGAGCGAAACACGCGCATGCCCGAGACGGGGTCGTTGCGCGAGAGGATCACCACCTCCACGCGCGGCGCGTCGCGGTTGAAGGCCAGCAGCTTGCGTACCAGTGAAAACGCTACCCCCGGACGCGCCGGCGCATCCACGCGCTGAAGTTGCAGTTGCATGTAGGCGCGGTCGTCGCTGGCCTCGAAGACGCGGTTCTCTTCTTCGAAGTCGAAGAGGGCTCGCGAGGAGATGGCAACAACCAGCTGACCGTCGAGGTTGGTGGGCATGCGGGTCATGATATCGATGCATGCATGCAACACCGAGAACAGCTACACACATTTGGTCATGCGCCAGACACACACAGAGGGCACACTTGGGGCGTTAGCACTTTGGTTCACCCCAGCTCCGAGATTCACCGCCATGAACGCCCAGCCCGCCGTCACCGCCACGCCGCCTGTAGAGGCCGAGCGCGCTGACGAGTTCGTGGCCGGCGCACCGCCCTGGCTCTATCGCAGCGAGGGTTTTGCCGAAGATCTGGACGGCCAGACCATGAGCGACGAAGGCAAAGACAAACTTGCCACCGGCCTGCGCATGGCCGCACCGGCGCTGGCCTTGTGCATCGGTCTCGCGGCCGCGTTGCTTAGCCTGTACTGAATCGCACTCGGGCCCGGCCGGCAACGCCGGCTGCTTCACAATTCCTCGCATCGCACCCCGCTGGGGTGCTTTCCATTGCGAGGTCCGCCTGAACTCTTCGTCGCTCGTGGCGCGCCCGGCGTGCCGCCTGGATTGACGCCGCCGTGATCACACTGCGCGCACTGCACTACCGCTGGCCACGCGACGCACGTGACTGCCTGGCCATCGATGCGCTCGATGTCGCGCGTGGCCAGACGCTCTTCCTGCACGGCCCCAGCGGCTGCGGCAAGAGCACCCTGCTCGGGCTGATGGCCGGCGTGCTGCTCGCCGGCCCCGGCCAGGTCTTGGTGGCGGGCCAGGACTGGGCGGGCTTGAGCGCACACCAGCGCGACGCGCAGCGTGCCGACAAACTCGGCGTCATCTTCCAGCAGTTCAACTTGCTGCCGTACTTGAGCGCACTCGACAACGTGCTGCTGCCATGCCGCTTCTCGGCCGCGCGGCGCCAGCGTGCTGCGCAGGCCCATGGCAGCGCCGAGCGCGCAGGCGAAACCCTGCTTGAACGCGTGGATCTGGCGCGCGCGCTGTGGCAGCGCCCGGCGGCCGAGCTCTCGGTCGGCCAGCAGCAGCGTGTGGCCGCCGCGCGTGCTCTCATCGGCGCACCCGAACTCATCATTGCCGACGAGCCGACCTCGTCACTCGACGCCGAGCTGCGTGAAGCCTTCATGACTTTGTTGCTGGCCAGCGTGCGCGAGGCCGGCAGCACGCTGGTCTTCGTCAGCCACGACCAAGGCCTGGCTGAACGCTTCGACGTGCGTGTCTCGCTGCCCGCCATCAACCACGCCGTGGTTGACACCATGACGACGCCATGAACGCCCTCTTCAACCTCGCCGCCCGCAGCGCCTGGCACCGGCGCGGCACGTTGGCGCTGGTGGTGTTGTCAATCGCGCTGGCGACACTCTTGCTGCTGACGCTGGAGCGTTTGCGCCAGGACGTGCGCGCCGGCTTTGCGCAGGCCGTCAGTGGCACCGACCTCGTGGTGGGCGCGCGCACGGGGCCGGTACAGCTCATGCTCTACGCCGTGTTTCGTATCGGCAGCGGCGCCAACCCCGTGCGCATGGCCAGCCTGCGTGAGCTTGAAGCGCATCGCGCCGTGGCCTGGCTGGTGCCGATCTCGCTGGGCGATTCGCACCGCGGATTCCCGGTGATGGGCACGACCGCCGCCTACTTCACGCGCTTTCTCTACGGCGACAAGCAACCGCTGGCGCTGGCGCAAGGGCGCGCGTTTGCGGGCACGCTGGACGGCTTGTATGAGGTGGTGATCGGCGCCGAGCTGGCTGAGCACTTGCACTACGAGCTGGGCCAGAAGATCACGCTGAGTCACGGCGCGTCAGTCGACGATCACGACCACGACAAGGAACGCGGCCCGCTGGCGCAGCACCACGGCGACAAGCCCTTCACCGTGGTGGGCGTGCTCGCGCGCACTGGCACGCCCGTCGACCGCACGCTACACGTGAGCCTGCAGGCCATCGAGGCCATGCACCTTGACTGGGCCGGCGGCGCCCCGCTGCCGGGCCTGAAGGTGGCGCCCGAGCAGGCGCGCAAGTTCGACCTTGAAGCCAAGCAGGTCAGCGCCGCGCTCGTCGGGCTGAAGAGCCGCTCCGCCGTCTTCACCGTGCAGCGCTGGGTCGCCGATTACACGCCGGAGCCGCTGCTGGCGGTGCTGCCCGGCGTGGCGCTGGATGAACTTTGGCAGCTCGTCGGCGCGGGCGAGCGCGCACTGATGCTGATGTCGGCTGTGGTCGCGGCGGTCAGCCTGGCCGGGCTCGTGGCCGTGGTGCTGGCCGGGTTGAACGAGCGCCGGCGTGAACTCGCCGTGCTGCGCGCGCTGGGTGCGGGCCCGCGCCATGTGCTGTGGCTCTTGCTGCTTGAGGGCGCGCTGGTCACCGGCCTGGGCGCTTTGCTCGGTCTCATCGCCAGCCTAGGCGCCGTGGCGCTCGCCGGCCCGTGGGTGCAGCAGGCCCTGGGCATCAGCCTGCGATTGACCGCGCCCAGCACCACGCAATGGGCCGTGCTCGCCGCCGTGCTCGTGGCCGGTATGCTTGCCAGCCTTGTGCCTGCGGCACGCGCTTACCGCCTGTCGCTGGCCGACGGGCTTACGCCGAGAAGCTGATGACTCTGACCATGCTGTCCCGCCTGCTCGCCGGCGCCGTGTTGACCTGCGGCCTGCAAGCGGCCTTGGCGCAAACGCAGCCCGTACCGCCCGCGCCCGCAGGTGCTGCCAATCCTGCCGCCAAGCCCGCCGCCAAAGCCGCGCCCGTCATGGTCGGCGGCTTTCGGGTCATCAACTGGGAAGAGCTGGTGCCAGCGGGTTGGGACCCGATGGCCGAATTCAAGGGTATGGACTTGAGCGCCATGAACGACGGCGACCCACGCACGCTGCAACTCATGAAGCGGCTGCGTGAGGTCTGGGACAAGGCACCCGCCAACCCCGCACTCGACGGCATGTCGGTACGCGTGCCGGGCTTTGTGGTGCCGCTGGAAGAAGGCAAAGACGGCCTCACCGAGTTCCTGCTCGTACCCTACTTCGGCGCCTGCGTGCACAGCCCGCCGCCGCCCGCCAACCAGATCATCCACGTGCTGCCACAGCCCGCCGCCAAAGGCCTGCGCTCAATGGACGCCGTGTGGATCAGCGGCAAGCTCACGCGCACGCGCAACGACTCCTACATGGGCGTGAGCAGCTGGCGCCTGGACGCCAAAAGCGTCGAGCCCTACAGCGAAAAGCGTTGATCATCAGGCCATGAACCAAGACGATGTTCGCGATTTGCCGCGCACCATGCTGGCGGTGCTCGTGCTGGCCGCACTCATCGGCACCTCGCTGTGGCTGCTGCGCCCGTTTCTCGGCCCCGCCATTTGGGCGACCATGGTGGTGGTGGCCACCTGGCCGCTGATGCTGCGCGTACAACGCGTGTTAGGCGGGCGGCGCAGCCTGGCGGTGGTGGTTATGACGCTGGTGCTTTTGCTGCTCTTTGTGGTGCCATTGACGGTGGCCATCGCCACCATCGTCGGCAACGCCGATCAGTTGGTCGATTGGGCCAAGCTCGCCGCTTCGTATGAGTTGCCTGACAAGGCGCCGAGCTGGGTGGAGCAGCTGCCGCTGGTGGGCAGTAATCTGGCGGGGCTGTGGCACCAGGCCAGCGAAGCCGGGCTCAAGGGCTTGGCGGGCAAGCTCACGCCCTATGCCGGCAACCTGACGCGCTGGTTTGTCGGTGAGGTCGGCAACCTCGGCTTCATGCTCCTGCAGTTCTTGTTGACGGTGGTCATCGCCGCGCTGATGTACGCCAACGGCGAAGGCGCTGCGCGACTGGTGCGCCGCTTTGCCGCGCGTTTGGCGGGGCAACGCGGTGGTGACTCGGTGGAGCTGGCCGCCGGTGCCATTCGCGGTGTCGCGCTCGGCGTGGGCGTCACGGCCATCGCGCAGTCGGCCCTGGGCGGGCTGGGGCTTTGGATGGCAGGCGTGCCCGGTGCCGGCTTGCTCAGCGCGCTGATGTTCATGTTCTGCCTGGCGCAGCTCGGGCCGGCGCCGGTGCTGGTGCCGGCAACGATCTGGCTCATCTGGAGTGGCCAGACGGGCTGGGGCATCTTCGTCGCCGTGGTCGCCTTCGTGGCCATGATGCTCGACAACGTGCTGCGACCCATGCTCATCCGCATGGGCGCGGACCTGTCGCTGCTGCTGATCTTTGCCGGCGTCATCGGCGGGCTGCTGGCCTTCGGCCTGGTCGGCATCTTCGTCGGGCCGGTGGTGCTGGCGGTGAGTTACCGGCTGCTGGAAGCGTGGATCGCTGACGGCGACAAGACCGCCGCGCCACCACCCGTCACACGGCGCTAAGCGCTTCAGCCCAAACGCTGACGTTTGAATTCGCGCGCCAGCTCGTCGGGCAGCGCGAGCAGCGAGGCTTCCGCGACTTCAAGCCCCGTGCGCAAGTCGAACGACGACTCGTAAAAGCCCTGGCCGGCGTCGCCCGCCTTCACGCCACCGCGTGTGGCCAGCGTGACCCAGTCGTTGCTGCGGTCAATGGCGCGGCTAACGCTGGTACTGACCGTACTGCTGACGCTACTGCTGACGTTTCGAATGGCCTTGGCGAACATGGTCTGCTTTCCTTCTGCCGTGATGCTGACAGCTGGCAACGCGCCACGGGGCCGTGAAGTCCCCCCCGTTTGGGGGCCCCACATCATGCAAGTTAGGGAAGCGCGCGCTTTGTCACGCCGCGCGGCATCGCTTCAGGGCGTGAGGCGGTCGCCCAAGCCGGCCCAGCACTCGGCGTAGTGCAGGTCACGCGCCGCGTGCGCCATGGCAAAGGCCGTCGGGCGCAGGCACCAGCGGCTCTCAAACATGAAGGCCAGCGTGTCGTCCAGCTTGTGCGGTGCGAGCGTCGCAGCGCTGGCTTTGTCGAGGGCTTCGGCGTCGGGCCCATGCGGCACGAACTGCGTGTGCAGGCTCATGCCGCCGGGCTTGAAGCCGCCGGGTTTGGCGTCGTACTGGCCATGCACGAGGCCCATGAATTCGCTCATGGTGTTGCGGTGGTACCAGGGCGGGCGGAAGGTGTCTTCCATCACCAGCCAGCGCGGCGGGAAGATCACGAAGTCGCAATTGGCCACGCCTGCGGTGTCGCTCGGGCTGGTGAGCACGGTGAAGATCGAAGGGTCGGGGTGGTCAAAGCTGATCGAGCCGATGACCATGAAGTGCTGCGTGTCGTAGACCATCGGCACCAAGTTGCCATGCCATGCGACGACGTTGAAAGGCGACGCTGGGAGCTGCGCGCGCCAGAGCTGGCCACCGAATTTGCGCACCATCTCCAGCGGCCGCACGTCGGCTTCAAACGCGGCCACGGGTGCGCGAAAGTCACGCGCATTGGCCAAGCCGTTGGAGCCGATGGGGCCGAGCTCGGGCAGGCGAAACGGTGCGCCGTAGTTTTCGCAAACATAGGCGCGCGTGGGGCCTTGCACGGCGACGCTGAAGGCCAGGCCGCGCGGCAGCAGCGCAATCTCACCCGGGGCCACGTGCAGTTGCCCGAGCTCGGTGGTGATGGCCAGTGCGCCTTGCTGCGGCACGAGCAGCATTTCGCCGTCGGCGTTGACGAAAGCGCGCTGCATCGAACGGTTGGCCAGCACCAGGTGCGCGGCGATGCCGGTCTGCGCCTGCACGTCGCCGTTGACGACGATGGTGCGCATGCCATCGATGAAGTCCAGCGGCTCGTGCTCATGCATGGGCACGTCGATGGCGGCCCAACGCAGCGGGTCGGGAGATGCCGCCACGCCCTCGGCTGCGCCGGTCTTCCACGTCGCATGTGCCAGCGTCTCGTACGGCCCGGCCACCACGCTGGGCTGGCGCCGATACATCCATGTGCGGCGGTTCTCAGCGCGTGGCGCGGTGAAGGCGCTGCCCGAGATCAGCTCGGCATAGAGCCCATGCGGCGCGCGTTGCGGGCTGTTGCGACCCTGCGGCAAGGCGCCGGCCACCGCCTCACTCTCGAACTGGTTGCCAAAGCCCGTTTGATAGCGCAGATCGCTCATGTCGAGAGCCCTTCACGCGCCGCCGCCAGCGCTTCTTTCAAGACTTCAAGCCGCCCGATCTGATTGGCCAGCAGCAGCACCAAGCGTGCGTTGAGATCGTGGCTTTGCTCGTCGCTCAAGCCTTGATGGGCGTCAAGCAGCGCTTCGTAGAAGTCGTCGGGCGCTTCGAGGTTCGGCTCGGTGTTGAGCGCTGGCATCTCAGGCTTCCAGCGCCTTCCACATCTCGACGTCGCGCTCGGCCGTCCAGATGCGCGGGTCGCGGTGAGCGGTGGCTTCATCGAACGCGCGCGAGACGTCAAAGGGCATGCAGTGGTCGAAGATGACCCAGTGGCCGTATCTGGGGCGGATGCTGGCCAAGGCCTCCTGGTAGGCCGTCTTCAAGTCTTTGCCCGCCGCCGCGCTGGCCCTGACGCTGGCATACACGTCGGCGATGAAGTCGCGCGTGCCGCGCAGGCCGGCCGCAACCTGCGCTTCGTTTTCGAGCGCTGCGCCGCGCCCGGGCACGAGCTTGACGGGCTTGAGTGCGGCCAGGTTATCCAGCGTCTGCGGCCAGTCGCTGAAGTAGGCGTCGCCCGCGTACGGCGTGGCGTCGAACTCGACCAGATCACCGGCGAAGAGAATGCGCTCTTGCGGAAGCCAGGCCACCGTGTCGCCCTTGGTGTGGCCGCGGCCGAGTTGCAGCAGCTGCACTTCGAGCTTGCCCAGCCACAGCGTCATCTTGCCGGTGAAGGTGATGGTGGGCCAGGTCAACCCGGCTGGCACCGATTCGACGTTGCGAAACAAGCGCGGGAAGCGGCCGATCTCGCTGGCCTTGTCTTGTTCGCCACGCTCGTGGATGAGCGACAGCGTGTCCTCGCTGGCGATGACGTGCTCGGGCGCATAGGCCGAGGCACCAAGCACGCGCACCGCGTGGTAGTGGCTCAGCACGACGTACTTGATCGGCTTGCTGGTGACTTTGCGGATGCGCCGGATGACATCGGCCGCCATCACCGGCGTGGCCTGCGTGTCGATGACCATCACGCAGTCGTCACCGACGATCACGCCGGTGTTGGGGTCGCCCTCGGCGGTGTAGGCGTAGGCGTGCTCAGACAGCTTGGTGAAGCTGATCTTCTTGTCGGCCAGGTCGGCCTGGCTGGCGAAGGCTTTGCTCATGGGCGTGTCTCGCAATCTTCGTGGGGAGCGCCAATGCTAGCTGCGCCAGCGTCACCAACACCGCGCATACTCAACCACGTCGCTCGCACTGGCGGGCACACACCCTCCTCAATCAGATACTGGAGCAAGACCATGGGATTCATGTCGTTCATCAAGGAAGCCGGCGAGAAGCTCTTCGGCAAAGGCGAGGCCAAGGCCGCGCAAGACGCTGCGGCACAAGCCCCGACGCAAGAGAACCTCGCGGCACTGAGCAAGGCTGCGGGCGACGCCATTGCCACTTACATCGGCACGCAAGGCTTGGCCGTTGACGGCCTGGAAGTAGGCTTTGAGGCCGCCACCGGCACGGTTACCGTGTCAGGCACGGTCAGCGACCAGGCGACGAAAGAAAAGGTTCTGCTGTGCTGCGGCAACGTGGCCAACGTGGCCGCCGTCAACGACATGCTCACGGTGACCGAGCCGCAAGACGAATCAAAGTGGCACACGGTAGTGAGTGGCGACAACCTGTCGAAGATCGCCAAAGCGTTCTATGGCGACGCCAACAAGTACCCGGTGATCTTCGAGGCCAACAAGCCCATGCTGTCGCACCCCGACAAGATCTACCCGGGGCAGATGCTGCGCATACCGCCGCTGTAAGGCGCGCCCGCCAGACGCAAAACAAACGCAAAAAGGGGCAGCGCCTGAGCGCTGCCCCTTTTTGACTTACGAGCAGAAGCTTTACTTCTTGGCGGCGCTGGCGGGCTTGGCGGCCGGCTTGGCTGCTTCTGCCTTGGCGGCGGGCTTGGCGTCCATCTTGGCGGCGCTGGCGGCCTTGGCCGGGGCAGCAGCAGCGTGGGAAGCGGCTTGAGCGCCGGCGACGCCGAAGGTGAAGGCGGCGGCGATCAGGGCGGATGCAATCTTGCTCATGGTCTGTCTCTCTCTTGGGGGTTAATGTCAGTTCTCTTCGCTTGCGAGCATGGACTTGGGATCAAGGCACCACGCGGTGAAACACAGGCGGCGCGGATGATAGCGGGCACCAGTTGTAGGGACATTGGTATCGACACCAAGCCCGCAAACGCTGTGGCTATCATGCGACGCGGACCTTGCGTCGCCTGCCATTTATCCGTTGATCGACAAGGTCGTGACCATGTTTCGCCTGCCTTTGCGCCTATGCCTGCGCCTGTGTTTGGCCCAAGCGCTGTGCCTGCCGCTGGCGGCCCCAGCCGCCCCCTTCCTGCCCACCTCAGACGCCCAAGTACTCGAGCGCTTGCCCAGCCGCGCCGACGCGCCGCGCCTGCGTGAGATGGCGGCCCTGCGCCGTGCACTAGGCGCCACGCCAAGCGACGCCGCACTGGCCGTGCGCCTGGTCGACAGCTACCTGGTCGAGCTCTTCGCCGAAGGCGACCCGCGCTACCTGGGCTACGCGCAAGCGGCGCTGGCGCCGTGGTGGAAACTGCCCGCACCACCCACGGCCGTGCGCGTCAAACGCGCCGTGCTCTTGCAGTTCAACCACGCCTTTACGCCGGCGCTGTCCGACTTGCAAGCGGCCGTCGCGACCGAGCCCGACAACGCTGAAGCCTGGGCCTGGATCGCCGCCATCAGCATGGTGCAGGCGCGCTATGACGTGGCGCGCCAGGCCTGCGGCGCGCTGCACATGCACAGCTCGGCGCTCATCGCCGCAGCCTGCACCGCGCAGGTCGACGCCACCACGGGCCGCGCCACGTCGGCCATCGCGTCCTTGCAACAATCCCTGCGCATCGCGCCCGACGCACCACCGCCAGAGCGGCTGTGGGCACTGACACGGCTGGCCGAAACGCAGGAACGCGTGGGTGATGCACGCGGCGCTGAAGCGAGCTTTCGCGAGGCGCTTGCGCTGGGCATAGAAGACAGCTACTTGCGCGCCGCGCACGCCGACTTCCTGCTCGACCAAGGCCGCGCTGCCGAGGTGCTGGTCGCGCTGAAAGACAAGGGCCGCGCGGACGTGTTGCTGCTGCGCCTGGCCATCGCCGCCAAGCTCACGCAAGACGCCTCGCTGGCGCGCCACAGCGCCGCACTCACGGCGCGCTTTGACGCCGCGCGTCTGCGTGGTGACACCGCGCATCAAAAAGAAGAAGCGCGGTTTGCGCTGCACGTGCTGGCCGACCCGGCGCGTGCGCTGCCGCTGGCGGTGGCCAACTTCGCCGAACAGCGTGAGCCGGCTGACGCGCGCCTGCTGCTTGAAGTGGCTCTGGCCGCCAAGCGCCAGGACGCGTTGACAGCGGCGGCGCCCGCCCTGGCCTGGCTGCGCGAATCCGCCATTGAAAGCGGCGTGCTGCAAGCGCTGGCGGCCAAGATCGGGGCGCTGAAGTGATGCGCCGGGTGGTCTTGCTGCTGTGGCTGGCACTCGCAGCCGCCTCCGCCCTGGCCCACAAGCCGTCCGACAGCTACCTGCGGCTAACGCTCAACCAGAGCGCCATCGTTCAAGGCCAGTGGGACATCGCCCTGCGCGACCTCGACCACGCCATCGGCTTGGACGCCAACGGCGACGGCGACATCACCTGGGGCGAGCTGCGCGCACGCCACGCCGACATCGCCTCCTACGCCTTGGCGCGGCTCGCGGTGCAAAGCGCTGGCCAG
>JANMMH010000197.1:0-3973 GCA_031373055.1 Rubrivivax sp.
TTCAGGGCGCTGGACGCCAACTCTAAGGGCGGCCTCAAACCCGATCGGCTATTGGCCATGGCCGTCGGCGCTTGAGCGCGATCACTACTCAATGCAAACAGCGCCATAAGCATTCCCTAAGCGGAGCCGGCCACCCCCATCTCGGCTGCGACGACAACGCAGCGATGGAACGCAAGTCCGAATCAGTCGCCAGTTTTCAATCGCCAGTGATCTTGCGGTCTTTGACGATCACCGCGTAACGCTGCAAATCGCTCTTGATCACGGCGTCAAACTGCGCCGGGCTCATCGGGGTTGGCTCGGCACCCAGCGCGCGGATGGCCTCCGCCACGACCGGCATCAGCAGTGCCTTGTTGATCTCGGCGTTGACGCGCTCGATGATGGGCTGGGGTGTGCCGCCAGGTGCCCAGAAACCGTGGGTCGTGCCGGTGTCAAAGCCGCTCAGGCCCAGCTCGGCCAGGGTCGCGGTGTTGGGGTACAGCGGTGAGCGCTTGGCGCTGCCCATGGCCAACAAACGAAGCTTGCCGGACCTGATGTGCTGGAAGGCGATGCCTGGGTCGAAGCTGTAGTCGATCTGCCCGCCCAGCAAGTCTTGCAGCGCCGCGCCAGAGCCGCGGTAGGGGATATGCACGGTGAAGATGCCGGCCTGCGCTTTGAGCATCTCGCCGGCGATGTGTGGCGAGGTGCCGTTGCCTGGCGTGCCGTAGGTCAGCTTGCCCGGGTTGGCCTTGGCGTACTTCACAAACTCCGCGTAGTTGGTGAAAGGCAAGTCGCTGCGCGCGACCAGGAAAAGCTCCAGGCGGGCCCCGGCCGCCAGCGCCACCAAGTCCTTGCCCGGGGTGTAGGGCAGCTTGGGTGTGAGCAGCGGCACGATGGCCATGGCGCTGCCTGAGGACAGCAAAAAGGTGTAGCCGTCGGGGGCGGCTTTGGCCACCGCCTCGGCGCCCACGATGCCGCCCGCACCCGAGCGGTTGTCGATCACCACGGGCACCCCCAGCGCGGCCGACAAAGGCGCGGCTACGGCACGCGCCACCACGTCGGGCGAGCCCCCCGCGGGGAAGTTCACCACCAAGCGGATCGGCTTGTTGGGCCAGGGCGCCTGCGCCCGCGCCAGGTGCGGGAGGATCACCAGCGCGCTAGCCACCAGCGCTGCGGCGGTCTTCAGGAAGTTCTTGCGTTGCATGGGATCGTCTCCATTGAAGTTGATGAAATTCTGCCGCACGAACGCATCAGGCGCCGCGCCGTGGTCAGCGGCGGCGCAGCCCCGCCGCGTCGAAGGCGTGTACCGGCGTCGGCGCCAGGCGCAGCTTCATTCGCAGCGCGCGGCAGCGCTGTGGCGGGGCGCTGTGTTCCGCTCATGCCTTGCCGCTTGTATCGCGGCAAGTCCTTCAGCAGCCGTGAGGAGCCTTCCGGCTCCCCACGCGCGGCTTCAGTCCCCCGCCCAGAGTCAGAGCAAGCTCTGACTCCGGTCTCCTCCTTTACTTCGCTCCACACAGCGCCCCGCCACAGCGCCGCCAACAGTGTCGGCGCTCCACCGGTTGAAAATGCACGCGCGCCACGCTGTGCGCGGATGAGGGCGTTGGGTGACTGGCGCAGTGAAGTAAAGGAGGAGGCGTCGACCGCAAGGTCGGCGACGGGGGACATGAACGGAGCCGGTCACCCAACGCCCGCATCTGCGCCGATCCGCGCACGGGCGGCCCTGACGCTGGCGTTGGCGCTAGCCACCGCACCTTGGGCCGCAGCACAGCCATTACCTGCGGCAGCAACAGCAACAGCGACGGGCACAGCAACGATCCCCGAAGTCCGCGGCACCTGGCTCACCACCACCGCGAACGACGCCCTGGCCACCCCCGCCAACACCGCCGCCACGATGCGCGCGCTGCGGGAGATCGGCCTCAACACGGTCTACGTCGAGACCTGGAAGAACGGCTACACACAATACCCCTCGGAGGTGTTGGCACGTACCATCGGCGTTAGTCAACGCCCCCGCCAGGCCGCGCAAGACCCTAGTGACAGCGCCGCACAACGCACCACGCCACCGCGCGACTTGCTGCACGAGGCCTGCACCGAAGCGCACCGCCAGGGCCTCATCTGCATGGCCTGGTTTGAATACGGCTTCATGGCGGCACATGCGGGGGCGATGACGCACCTGCGCCGGCTCAAGCCCGAGTGGCTGAGCCGCGACGCCAGCGGCAATGAAGTGGCCCCCAACGGCTTCGTGTGGATGAACCCGCTGCACCCGCAAGCGCGGCTCTTCTTGCTGGACTTGCTGCTCGAAGCCATCGACCGCTACGACATCGACGGCCTGCAGATCGACGACCGCATCGTCTGGCCCTACGTCACCATGGGCTACGACGACACTACGGTGCAGGCCTACGCCGCCGAGCACCAAGGCGCCAAGCCACCCGCCGACGCGCGCAACCCGGCGTGGATGCGCTGGCGCGCGGCCAAGGTGGACGAGACGGCGCGCTGGTTCACACAAGAGCTGCGCGCGCGCCGGCCTGGGCTGGTGCTGTCGCTCAGCCCTGCCGTCTACCCCTGGAGCTGGGAGCACTACCTGCTGAACTGGCCACGCTGGGCCGCCTGGGGCGAGGCCGACCGCCTGCGCGCCGAGCCCGTGCGCGGCGAGGCAGCACGCGCTGCGCTGCCGCACTGGGACGAATTCATCCCCCAGGCCTACCGTTTCAGCTACGCCGCGTTCGAGAAAACCTGGCTCGAACAGATACAGGCGCTGCGCAACGCTAACGCTTATCGTGCACGGGACCTGGTGGCGGGCATCCGTATCGATGGCGACGGGCCGGAGTCAAGCTGGGCGCAGCTGCGCGACTCGATGGCGCTGGTGCGCGAGCACAGCCAAGGCGGCCATGTGTTGTGGTTCAGCCGTGGTGTGCTGGGTGCGCTGCGGCCCGAGCTCACAGCGCATTACGCCGCGCTCGGCCCCGCACGCAGCCCACGCTTCCCCGCGCAGTGGCGGCCCGCGCCGATCAGCTTGCAGCGCGAGGCCGGTGATGAGGGCGAGCGTGAACGCTGGCGTTGGCCCTCGGCTGTCGCCGGCGACTGGCGCGTGATCGGATTTGACGGCCACCAGTGGCGCACCCTGCAAACACTTTCGCTGCCCATCACCAGCGCGGGCGCGTTGGTGCAGCTTCTGCTTCCCCGGGGTATGACGCAGGTGGAACTGTTGGTCGACCGACGCGCAGCCATGCGCCAACCCATGGCCTGCCGCGCTTCAGCCACTTGCTGAAGATTCCCTGTCCTGCGCTACAACTGCGTCGATGGAACTCGTCACCGCCAGCCTCACCGAATTGCCCAGCTACGTCGCTGCCTTGCAGCGCGGCTGGTCGGCCGACACCTTGCGCGCCGCCGCTGCTAACGAAGAACTGACGCGCATAGCCAGCGACCCCGCCGCCTTCATCGCCAGCTGCACCGACCGCGAAGCCAAAGCCGGCCCGGTGACCCTGCCCGACGGCTCACAGGTCCCGCGCATCCCGGGCCTGCGCCTGTGGCTGTGGGACGGCGAGTTCTGCGGCAGCATCGGCCTGCGCTGGCAGCGCGGCACCACCGAGCTGCCGCCGCACTGCCTGGGCCACATTGGCTACGCCGTGGTGCCATGGAAGCAGCGCCTGGGCTACGCCACACAAGCCCTGCGCGACGTGCTGCCCTACGCCCGCGCTGAAGGCCTGCCGTTTGTGGAGCTCACCACCGACCCCGACAACATCGCCTCGCAACGCGCCATGCTGGCCAACGGCGCGGTGCTGGTCGAGCACTTCACCAAGCCGGTGGCGTTTGGTGGCAAGCCGGGCTTGCGCTATCGCATTGGGTTGGGCACTTGATGCCTCGGGTGCCCTGCCCCGCTCAATCCGCCTTCGCCCCCGAAGCCTTCACGATCGGCACCCATCGCGCCACTTCGGCCTTGTTCATCTCGGCCATTTGCTCAGGCGTGCTGGCGATGATGCTGTAGCCCAGCTCGGTCATG
>JANMMH010000199.1:0-3293 GCA_031373055.1 Rubrivivax sp.
AAAAACTCGCCAGTGTAGTTTTTGTGTGGGGGCCCGCTCCCCCCCCGCCGCCCTCACCGCCCGAGTCCCCCACCTTTCCTCCGATCCCCCCCAAACCCAGCCCCCTCGCCGGCCGTCACCAGTGCGGCGCTCCAATGAGTCCGAGCGCTCGACTGGTGGTTCGAGCGAGGGGGCGGTTCATCGGGTGGAGCGAAGTAAATGGGGGTGCAGGAGGCAAAGCCGACGACGGAGGACATGAGCGGAACCCGGTGATCCTCCCCGTCGCTCGCGCGCGCGAGTTGCAGCCGACACGAATTGGCTGTTTTGTTTCTCATGAGGGGGAGGGAGCAAGGCCCGCTACTCCACCTTGCCGATGCGCCGCACGGCCTCCGTCATCAGCTTGGCATCCGCATCCCAATAACGTTGAAAGTCTGGGGCATCCAGATACTCGATGGGACTACCCGCGCGCTGAATCGTGTTGACAACTTGCGCGTTAGCCGCCGCGTTGCGCGCCGCCGCTCGCAGCTTCTGCACCACCTCGTCGGGCGTGCCGGCCGGTACAAAGAGCGCCGACCACTGCGCGAATGACGCCTCGATGCCGAGCTGCTTTAAGCTCGGCACCTCAGGCAGCGACGCCACCGGCGCCACGCCCCAATGCGCCAGCGCGCGCAGCTTGCCGGCTTTGATCTGCGCCACCACGGTGGAAGGCCCCGTGGCCACGGCGTCAACCTGCCCGCCCAGCAGCGCCAAGAGCGCTGGCCCGGCGCCTGTGTAGGGGATGTGCACCATGCGAAAACCCGCGCTGCTCTTCAGCATCTCCATCGGCACATGCATGGTGCCGTAGTTGCCCGAGCTGCCGTAGTTGTAGGCGCCGGGTTTTTGTTTGGCGTCGGCGACGAATTCGGCCAGCGTCTTCCACGGCGCCTCCGCGCGCACCACCAGCACGGTGGGGTCGGCCGTGAAACGCGCGATGGGCTTGAACTGGTTGAGCGTGAAGACCGGCTTGCGGCCCAAGATGACGTCGGCCTCGGGCAGGATGGAGATCGACGACAGCGACAGCAGGATGGTGTAGCCATCGGCCGCGGCGCGCGCCGCCTGCCCGATGCCCAGCGCACCACCTGCGCCGACCTTGTTCTCCACCACCACCGGCTGCTTCAACTCACGCGAAAGCGCCTCGGCCACAGGCCGCGCCACGGTGTCGGCCACGCCACCCGGCGGGAAGGGCACGATCATGGTGATGGGCCGATCGGGATAGCTGGTTTGGGCCCACACGGCCCCCGACACCATGCTTAGAACGAATAGCAGACATGACAAGCGCACCGGAAATTCCCCTTCAAAGTGGCCATCATCGTGCCGGTTCCAGCAGGTGAGCACAAGGCGGGCAGCGCCTCATTGACCCACCCCACACGCACCACTACATTGCGCCCGGCCTTGCCCCGAGGCCACCGACGGAGACGACCATGATCATGCTGCTTCGCAAGTGCCTGCCAGGCCTGATGGCAGCCAGTCTCTTGGGCCTGGCCGCCGGCGCACCCGCGCTGGCCCAGGACTACCCCAACAAGCCTGTGCGCATCATCGTGCCCTTCGCCCCTGGCGGCTCGGCCGATGTTTTCGGCCGCTTCCTCGCGCAGCGCTTGCAGGAGTCGACGGGCCAGAACTTCGTCATCGACAACCGTCCCGGCGCGGGCTCGGTCATTGGCACCGACGCCGTGGCCAAAAGCGCGCCCGACGGCTACACGCTGCTCTTGATGTCGAACACGCACACGGTGAACGAGTCGCTGATTGCTAACAAGCCATTTACGCTGATGCGCGACTTCGTCGGCGTCGCACCCATCAACTACTCTGACCTGGTGCTGGTGGCCAAAGCCGGCCTGCCTGAGAGCACGCTGCCGCAGCTCATCAAGGCCGCCAAGGCCAAGCCTGGCGCGATGTCTTACGCCTCGTCAGGGCCGGGCACGCCGTACCACATGGCCGGCGAGCTCTTCAAAGCGCTGGCGGGCGTCTACATCGTGCACATCCCCTACAAAGGCAGCGCTGGCGCGCGCACCGACGTGCTGGGCGGCCAGCTGGAGATGATGTTCGACGCCATCCCGACGATGACCGAGCACATCAAGTCGGGCAAGGTCAAAGCACTGGCCACCACCGGCCGCGCGCGCTCGGCCGTGTTACCCGATGTGCCGACCATGGCCGAGTCCGGCGTCACGGGCTACGAGGCCACGCTGTGGTTGGGCCTGATGGCACCCAAGGGCACGCCCGCTGCGGTGGTCAACAAGCTCAACGCCGAGGTCGCCAAGATCACCGCCAACCCCGAGGTGCGCCGCGCCTGGGCCGCGCAGGGCACGACGGCCATGACCATGGGTGTTGACGAGTTCGCCCGCTACCTGCAGGCCGACATCGTGAAGTGGGCGCATGTCGTGAAGGTTTCCGGCGCCAAGGCGGAATAGCGCAGCGCGCCATGACCACACTTCAGTTGTTATGTGCAGGCGCCGCCATGGGCCTGGTCAAGGCCTTGGAGCCAACGTGGCTGGCGCAACACGGCGCCACGGTCGAAGGCCGTTATGGCGCGGTGGGCGCGATGAAGGAAGCGCTGCAATCGGGCGCGCCCTGCGACGTGATGATCGTCACCGAGAGCATGGTTGACGCCCTGGTCGCCAGCGGTGACTTGAACGGCGCGGGCCGCACCGTGCTCGGCCAGGTGCGCACCGGCGTCGCCGTGCCGGCCGCCGCGCCGAGGCCCGATGTCGGCTCGCCGGCCGCGCTCTCGGCGGCCTTGCTCGGCGCCGAGGCCATCTACTTCCCTGACCCCGAGCGCGCCACGGCCGGCATCCACTTCGCCAAGGTCATGCGCGAGCTTGGTCTGTACGAGCAGCTCCAACCACGTTTTCGCACCTACCCCAACGGCGCTACGGCCATGCGTGAAATGGCCACCGCAGGCAATGCGCGCGCTGTGGGCTGCACACAGGTCAGCGAGATCCTCTACACCGACGGCGTAGCGCTGCTGGGGCCGCTGCCCGAAGCGCTGGGCTTGTCCACGCTGTACACCGCCGCCGTCAGCGCCAAGGCCACTGTGCCGGCGTTGGCGCGCCAGTTCATCGAGCTCCTGTGCGGCGCCGCCTCACGCGGCGTGCGCACCCAAGCCGGCTTCGAAATTTGACGTCGCGACGTAGCGAATCCAACGCCCCCTAACCTCTGAAGCACATGCACAGACCACTCATCACCTTCCTCGCAAGGGCGCTGCTGCCGCTGGCCCTGGCCGCGCCTCTGCACGCGCAGGAGTACCCAGCTCGCCCCATCCGCATCATCGTGCCCTTCTC
>JANMMH010000241.1:0-2403 GCA_031373055.1 Rubrivivax sp.
AGCAGCGCTACGGCTCGGTCGGTGCACTGCAGGAAGACTTGCACCGGCTGCTCGCGCACCAGCCCCTGGCGGCGCTGGCCGGACGCCGCAGGTACGTGATGCGCAAACGCCTGCGCCGTCACTGGCCGTGGGCGTTGGCCACCGTGCTGCTGGTGGTGCTGAGTGCAGGCTTCACCCTGCGTTTGATGGCCGAGTTGACGCGCGCCCAGACAGCGCTGGCGCAGGCGCGGGCTGCCGAGCGCGCGGCCTTGCAGCGCGGCGCGGTACTGCCGCCATCGACGCCCGCACCCCCACCCGCCCGGCCTTGAGATGCCGCGCTACTCGGTCGTGCGCGCATCAGCGCCCACATAGACCTGGTTGCGCGCGGCGTTGACCACCAGCGCCGTCCAGCGCGCGACCTGGCCCGCAGTGGCCGAGAACTCCGTGTTGGAGTGCGACGGCCCGGTTTGGACGATCAACAAGGCCAGGCGCGCGGACGGCACGTGGCCGGCGTCGGCCAGTTCTGCCGCGCGACCATAGGCGTTGGCGTAGCGACCGGCTTTGAACGAATCGATGGCGAGTTGGTAGCCCTGCGCATGCTTGGCGTTGGGATGGGTGCTGGCGGCTGCATCGCGTTGCGCATGAGCCGGGATCGGCAGCACGCAGGCCAGCGCCAGTGCCAACGCCGTTGGGCGCAAGCCCAGGCAGGTGCGCGCCGCAGACAGGGGCCTCATGGCCGCACCGCCGCGAGTTGCTCGTCGCCGGGCAGGCTCGCCGCCAGGGCCAGGTGCTCGCGCGCCTTATGCTCGCGCCACCACGCCAGCATGGCCGTGAAGTCACCACTGAACTTGCGCTGCTTCAGCGTGCCGGTGAGCTCGGCGCAGCGCGCGCCCGTGGCGGGGTCCACGCCGGTGGTGCTGGCCTGGTAGTCGCAGGCCCAGAAGCCGCGTTCGAGCGTGGCCAGCGACGGCGCGGCCGTGTCTTGCGCGGCAGCGCTGCCCGCTGCGCAGGCCAGCGCGGCGGCAAGCATCCAGGCCTTGGCCGACTTGGGCCGCGCGCCCTCGCGCGGTGCCGCTGATTGCTGTGTGTGCGCCATCACCTTCTCCTTCATGCCGGGTGCGCCGGCGTCGTGTTGGGGATCAATTCGCGAAGGACCGAGTGGCCCTTGTTGATCTCAACGAGAAGGCGAGGGCGTTCCTATCAACTCTCTAAATCGCGCTGCAAATGCCTGGCCAGCCAGGCGCGCGCGAAGCGCAGCTCGCGGTCCACGGTGGGCACCGACAAGCCCAGCACGGCGGCGATGTCCTCGCGTTTGAGGCCGCCGAAGTAGGTCAGCTGAAGGATCTCGGCGCCACGCGGGTCGGCGCGGGCGAGCTGCGTCAAGAGCGCGTCCAGCGTCAGCAGATCGGCGATGTTGGACTCTTCACCGTGCTCCGACACGGTAAAGGTCAGCCGCTGCCAGCCGCCACCGCGCTTGTCGCTCAGGCGCGCGCGTGCGTGGTCCACCAACACCGAGCGCATGGCCATCGAGACGGTGCCGAAGAAGTGCGCGCGGTCTTGCCAATCAGGTGGCGATTGCATCAGCTTGAGCAGCGTTTCTTGCAGCAGATCGTTGGCCCCGAGTGACGGCGTTTCGCCGCCGCGCAGGCGCGACTGCGCCATGCGCCGCAGCTCCGCTTGCACTGCCGCGACGAGCGCGCCAAACGCGCTGCGGTCGCCGTGCTGCCAGGCGTGCAGCAGTTGCGTGATGGGGGGTGTGGGGGCCGACATGACGCCATGTTGACACGGCCGCGCGTGGGGTCGCCGTGGCGTCTCTCGTCGGTCTCAAACCCTCGGCTTGAAAGTCACGCCAAACCCAGCAGCCGCTTGGCGTTCTCTTTCAAGATCAGCGGCTTGACCTTGTCTTTGAAGCCAGCTTCGTCAAAGTCTTTCATCCAGCGCTCGGGCGTGATCAGCGGGTAGTCGCTGCCAAAGAGCATGCGGTCTTTGAGCAGCGTATTGGCGTACTGAATGAGCTGCGGCGGAAAGTACTTCGGGCTCCAGCCCGAGAGGTCGATCCAGATGTTGGGCTTGTGCAGCGCCAGGCTTAAAGCCTCGTCCTGCCAGGGCCAGCTCGGGTGGGCGATGACGATCTGGATGTCGGGGAAGTCGATCGCCACGTCTTCCAAAAGCATGGGGTTGCTGTTCTGCAAACGCAAGCCCCCGCCACAGCGCATGCCGCTGCCGATGCCCGAGTGGCCGCTATGAAAAATCGCCGGCAGCTTGTACTCGGCGATGACTTCATACAGCGGCCAGGCCATGCGGTCGTAGGGCAGAAAGCCCTGCACCGTGGGGTGGAACTTGAAGCCTTTGCTTCATGCTGTGGCGTATCAAGTTGCATTGGTGAAGTATTTGACACCGCCAGGGCACCGCCTGGCTAGCAAA
>JANMMH010000310.1:0-5540 GCA_031373055.1 Rubrivivax sp.
TTCATTGCGCTGACGCTGCTGTTTCTCGGCCTGGCGTTTCGCAAGCTCTATCTCGTGCCCCAGGTCTGCGCGCCCGGCACGCCCTGCGCTGACCCGCGTACCCTGACGCGCCAGCGCGCGAGCTTTTTGATCGTCACGGTGTCGCTGCTTGCGCTGCTTGCCGTGCCGCTGTTGGCGCCGCTGTTTTACTGAAGGAAAACCGATGCGCCACCTTGTGCTTTCTGCGCAGCTCACCATGCCTGTTGCGGCGCTGTCTGCGACGCCGCAAGTCGTCACGCTCGACGTGCAGAACATGAGCTGTGCCACCTGCCCCATCGTCGTGAAGAAATCGCTCGAACGCGTCGCTGGCGTTGCCGCGGTCAAGGTCGACTTCGACAAGAAGTCGGCCGTCGTCACCTACGACCCGGACAAGGCCTCGCCCGAGGCGCTGACCAGGGCGACGCAGAACGCCGGCTTTGCCTCGACGCTGCGCAAGTAGCCCCATCATGACGACCGTGCAACTTGAGTCCGTGCTGACCTGCCCGCACTGCGGCCATGCCAGGCCAGAGCAGATGCCGACAGATGCCTGCCAGTTCTTCTATCAATGCACGAAATGCGAGGTCGTGCTCAGGCCGAATTCGGGCGACTGTTGTGTGTTCTGTTCGTTCGGGTCCGTCAAGTGCCCGCCGATCCAGGCTGAGGGCGGTTGCTGCGGCCCGTAGCGGCCCGTAGCGGACCTTAGCGCGCCCGCCGCACCTGCGCCAGCGGCCGCTTCCCCTTGAGCTGGCGCTCAATGCCGTCATTGAGCGCACCACGCAGGGCGATGACTTCTTCAACGTGGCCGTAGGCGCCGGGGAAGCGCAGGTCCAGCCATAGCCACAGCGTGCACGCGCGCAGGGCTTGCTCCATGCGCTCAAGCCGGCTGTGGCCGTCGACCTCGTCCAAGAACCAAGGCTTGCCAGCACGGCCGGTTTGGGCGTGGCGGCTGCTCCAGTCCAGGAACTCTTGCAGCTGGGTGTCGGTGCGCGTGTCCACGGGTGCTTGCGCGTAGATGAAGCGCTCCTTGAGGGTCAGGCGGGCGGCACTCTCGTCGAGCTGTTCGGCCAGCGCCAACATCTGGTCGAGCTCTGCCACGGCGAAGTGGGCGTCGTCCAGGGCGAGCTGGCCCACGAACACGTCGAGCACCGCGCGTAGCTTGCGCAGGTTCAGCCGCGCGGCGATCGTGTCGATGTGCCAGCCGTTGGGGGCCACCGGCGCTTTGAAGTTGTGCGGCGCGCTGGGGTTGGTGGCCAATAACTCTTTAAGTACGCGCAAGGCCGAAGGCTCGGCGTCTTTGAGCACGCCGGCGAAGCCTTCTTCGTGCAGGCCGTAACGCCCGGCGCGGCCGGCGATCTGGTGCACTTCGGATTCCGCCAGCGTGCGGTCGGTCTGGCCGTCGAACTTGGTCAGGGTGCTGAAGAGCACGCGGCGGATGGGCAGGTTCAGGCCCATGCCGATGGCGTCGGTGGCCACGAGGATGTGCGACGCGCCGCTGGCAAAACGCTCGGCTTCACGGCGGCGCACTTCGGGCGGCAAGGCGCCGTAAATGACGGAGACAGGGTGGCCACCCGCCGCGATGGCGTCGCGCAGTTTGAGCACGTCACGCCGGCTGAAGGCCACCACCGCGTCGCCCAATTGCAGTTGGTGCAGCGGTACGGCAGCCGGCAGCACGGCCACATGCTGCATGCGCTCGAAGTGGCGCACCTCGCAGCGCTCACCGCACAGGCCCAGCAGGTTTTCGATGGCGGCCACGGCGTAGGCCGAGCAGATGATGATGACTTCGTTGGCCGGCACGGCGACGATGGCCTGCGTCCAGGCCCAGCCGCGCGAGTTGTCGAAAATCATCTGCGCTTCGTCGATCACCGCCACGTCGATGGGCGTGTTGGTCGAGACCATTTCGATGGTGCTGCTGACCACGCGCGCGCCCTCGGCGGGCACGTTCTCTTCGCCTGTGAGCAGTGAGCACGGCACGCCGCGCGCGACGAGCCGGTCGCGGCCTTCGAGGGCCAGCAAGCGCAGGGGTGCGAGGTAGGCGCCGTCCAGCGCTTGCGCCAGGCGCTCGAAGGCGGCGTGCGTCTTGCCGCTGTTGGGCGGGCCCACGTAGAGCGTGACGCTGCGCTGCAAGCGGCGAGCTTTGTCGAAGGTGTCGGGGTAGCCCTGGAAGGCCAGCTCGTGGTTCAGGCCGTCGAGCGCGTCGAGCTCGGCGACCGCGTGTTCCCAGCGGTCTTGCGCGCGCGAGCAAGCGGCCTTGAGTTCCGCCAGGGGTTGCGGTGTGGCGCACTCGGATTGCAGGCGTGGCAGCAGGGTGTCGAGGTGGCGCGAGCTGTTCGAGTGGCTGCGTGCGATCAAGCCTTCCAGGTGCGCCGTCAACACGGCCGCGTGGGCATACGCGGGCACGGGGCCCAGCGCCTGGCGCAGCGTGGCCGTGTCGCCGTCGCGAAAGAAGGCCCACACCGGCGCGGCGTCTTGCGGCACCTGGAACCACACCGGCAGCTGCCAACCGGGCTCGGAAAGCTTTAGCTCGTGAGCCACGCGGCGCTGCCACTGACCGGCATGGCGCGTGATGCCCAGCGCGTCGAGTGCGGCGCGGCGCTCCAGCATCAGCGGCCGCCCTTGCGGGCCGGCGCCGATGGCGTCCAGGTGCGCCAGCGCGCTGTCCATCAAATCGGGTGCGATCCAGCGGCTGGGGCGTTGGCCGGCCGAAGGTTTCTGCAGCAGCACCAAGCCGAGCTTGTCGAGGTGCTCTTCGAAGTGCGCGGCACCTTCATCGAGGTAGTCTGCCGGCTTCACCACCTGGGGCAACTGGTAGGCCGCTTGCTTGATGCGGTTGAGCGCGGTTTTGTCGATGTGCGCGGGCACGCGGCTGGCGTGGCGGGGCTGGGGCAGGGTGAGTGTTTGCGGCATGAAGACGCGGAGTGTCGCAGCCTCTTGATAATCACCCATGACCGCAAACGAGACGACTTCCTTCAGCAGCCTGCCGATGCCCCCCGCCACGCTGGAAAACCTGCAACGCCTGGGCTACGACAGCATGACGCCGATCCAGGCCGCCGCGTTGCCGCTGGCGCTGGCCGGGCATGACCTCATCGCGCAGGCCAAGACCGGCAGCGGCAAGACGGCGGCGTTTGCGCTGGCGTTGCTGGCCAACCTGAACCCGCGGCGTTTTGCCGTGCAGTCACTGGTGCTGTGCCCCACGCGCGAGCTGGCCGAGCAGGTGACGCAAGAGGTGCGCCGGCTGGCGCGCGCCGAAGACCACATCAAGGTGCTGACGCTGTGCGGCGGTGCCACCATGCGCCCGCAATTGGCCAGCCTGGAGCATGGCGCGCACATCGTGGTCGGCACGCCGGGCCGCATCATGGACCACCTGGAGCGCGGCAGCTTGAAGCTCGACGCGCTCAATACGCTGGTGCTCGACGAAGCCGACCGCATGCTCGACATGGGCTTTTTCGACGATATGGCCACCGTCATCAAGCAATGCCCGAAAGAGCGGCAAACGCTGCTCTTCTCAGCCACCTACCCCGAGGGCATCACCAAGCTGAGTGCCGCCTTCATGCGCATGCCGCGCGAGGTGAAGCTGGTGGAGCAGCATGCGGCGGCAAAGATACGCCAGCTGTTTTTCGAAGTGCGTGAGGATGAGCGCCTGCACGCCGTCTCACTACTCTTGAACCACTACCGCCCGCAAAGCACGCTGGCCTTTTGCAACACCAAGCAGCAATGCCGCGACCTGGTGGAGGTGCTGCGCGCCCAGGGCTATGCGGCGCTGGAACTGCATGGCGACCTCGACCAGCGCGACCGCGATCAGGTGCTGGTGCAGTTTGCCAACCGCAGTTGCAGCGTGCTCGTCGCCACCGACATCGCCGCTCGCGGCTTGGACATCGCCGAACTCGAAGCGGTGATCAACGTCGATGTGACGCCCGAGCCGGCGACGCACACGCACCGCATCGGCCGCACCGGGCGCGTCGATGCCGAAGGCTGGGCGTTCAGTTTCGCGACGCTCGACGAGATGGGCCGCGTCGGCCAGATCGAGCACGTGCTCGGTTTCAAGTCGGAGTGGCAGCCGCTGGCTTCATTGGAGCCGGCCAGTGGCGAGCCGTTGTTGCCGCCGATGGCCACGCTGCAAATCCTCGGTGGTCGCAAAGAGAAGATCCGGCCGGGTGACGTGCTGGGCGCGCTGACCAAGGACCTGGGCTACGCCGCGGCGCAGATCGGCAAGATCAATGTGAACGAGTTTTCGACTTACGTGGCGGTGGAGCGAGGCATCGCGGGGCAGGCGCTTAAGAAGCTGTCAGGCGCCAAGGTGAAGGGGCGGGCGGTGAAGGTGCGGATGCTCGAGGGCGGTTGAGTTCTCAGCGCCGTCGGCGCTGTTGTGCGCACAGGCGTTTCGACCTCTCAGTGCGAACCCGATTCAAGGTACGCGATACCCAACGACTCCGCTGTCGCGCGGAGTCGCTTGTCGCGCGTCCAAAGCGACGCATCCTCCGTCAACGCCACGGCCGCCAGCAGGTGCACGTCCACATAACCTATGCCTTTGCCGTAGAGCCGATGACGTTCGATGTAGGCGAGCACCTCATCGCTGTCTGCGACGGTGGTCATCGGCAAGTCCTGAAGCAGTCCAAGGATCACCGGCCGATTGGCGAGGCTGCCGCACGCGATCTCGCCAACAACGAAGGGGTGTGTCGCTACCTTGGCGCTTTCGAGAAGCGCGACAAGTTGCGCATCGCCGCGGCGCAGGTGATCCACCCACACCGATGTGTCGACGAGAATCAAGACTTCTTCGTCTGAGCGCGTCGACGCGGCACCGCCTTGAGCGCCGGCTGCGTTCCGCCCAAGCGCGCCAAGCGCCGGGCGCTCTCGCGCTGGATCAGCGCCTTGAGGCCCTCGTGCACGACCGCCGATCGATCCAGCGGGCCAGCCAGTTTCGACGCCTTGGCCAGCAGGTCGTCATCGATGTTGATCGTCGTGCGCATGGTTGAGCCTGATCGGGAGTATTCGGTGAGGCATCGAATGTAGCATCATTTGATGCCGAATATGACGCTCACACATCATCCGCAAACTCCCCCGTCATCGTCTCCGGCGCATCGAGCCCGAGCGCGGACTCCAGCACCGCCCACGCTTCTTCCGCCGTCTCGACGAGGTGGAACAGCTTCAAGTCTTCGGCGGCGATCATGCCGGTTTCGACCAGCCACTCCCAGTTCATCAGCTTGGTCCAGAACTCGCGGCCGACGAGGACGATGGGGCGCTTGCGGACTTTGCCGGTCTGCGTCAGCGTCAGCACTTCAAACATTTCATCCAAGGTGCCGAAGCCGCCGGGGAAACACACCAGTCCCGCCGAGCGCATCAGGAAGTGCATCTTGCGCAGCGCAAAATAGTGGAACTGGAAGCACAGGCGCGGCGTGATGTAGGCGTTGGGCTCTTGCTCGTGCGGCAGCACGATGTTGAGGCCAATGCTCGGCCCGCCGGCTTCGCTGGCGCCGCGGTTGCCGGCTTCCATGATGCCGGGGCCGCCGCCGGTGACGACGACGATC
>JANMMH010000653.1:0-5436 GCA_031373055.1 Rubrivivax sp.
GTGCACGGTGTCGGGCGCCAGCGCCAGCATGATGGCCGTCTCGGCGTGTCCAGCGTGCATGGCCAGCTTCTTTTCGCGCTCGCTCATGTAGCGCCCTGCCACATGCGGCAGGCGCCAGGTGTGCTGCGGGATGACGATGAAATCGCCATGGCGCAGGCGCAATTCGCGCGCGGCGATCTCCATCACCTGCGGCTGGCCGCCGTGGCCGTTGACGATGAGCAGCTTGCGAAAACCACTGCGGTACACCGACTCGCCGATCTGCACCATCGTCGCCAGCAGCGTTTCGCCGTCGAGTGTCATGGTGCCGGGGAAGTGCAGGTGCTCTTCGCTCTTGCCATAGGTGATGGGCGGCATGGCAAAGGCGCGCACCTCTTTGGGCAGCCGCGCCAGCGCGTGGCCGACCACGCCCGAGCAAATCACCGTGTCGACCGAACAAGGCAGGTGCGGGCCATGTTGCTCGATGCTGCCGGTGGGCAGCACGATGACGGTGTTCTCTTTGTCGGGCAGTTCCGCCACGGCCGTCCAGCTGAGATACGGCAGGAAGCGTTCGGGTGGGTTGTAGGCGTGCATCATGGTCGTGTCCCGTTAACTAACGTGTTAGAAGCTCGGCAGCGTGGACAGCGACACCCGCCCCGCCGCCGCATCGGCCATGACCTGCTCGCGCTGCGCCCAGCCCCGCAGCTTGCCCGGGTTGAGCAGCCCGGCAGGGTCAAAGCGCAGCTTGGTCGCCACCACATCGGCGTTGATCTGGCCTTGCTTGCCGTCTTCCACCATGTAGACATGCGGGTTGGCGATGTAGACCCCGTTGTCACGGTGAATCTGCATGATTTCGTTCAAACGCGCTTCGTTTCGGAAGCGCACCAGCTGCAAGCCGCTGCAGTTCATGGCGCCTTCTTTGGTGCGGATGAACTCCAGGTGCACCAGCACCTCGTCGCCCAGCAACTGGCGCAGTTGTTTAGCCTGCGCCACATGCTCGCCGGCGCGAAAGCCGCTCTGGATGTACGTTAGCCCCTTGTCGACTTTCATCGCGTGCAGCGTGGTGTGGTTCCAGGTGTATTCGACGATGGTGCGCTTGCTCTTGGCGTTCTCTTCGGCCGTTTTGCGCAGCGTCACGTTGCCGCCGAAACTGGCTACGAGCTCCATCATGGCGGCCTCAGAAGGCTCGGCCACGAGCACGAAGACGGCATGCGCGCCGGCACTCATCGCTCCCTTCAGCAAAGGCGTGGCCGCTGTTAGCAAGTCAGGTATCGGCGCGGCCAAGAGCGTGACGCTGCGCTTGACGATGCCAGGCGCCGAGGCCAGCGCGTCGGCAAACTCGATGGCCGCGTCGAAGCCTTCGAAACACACGATCGCCTCTAACCACGGGTGCGCCGGCGCGAGTGCAACTTCCAGCTCCAGCACGATGCCGTTGGTGCCGTAAACATGGTGCAGCAGCAACGCCTCGGGCGCGCGCAGCTCCACCACACGCGGCTCGGGCTCGATGCTCATGGCACGCACGCCGAGCACGTTGCCCGTGCTCGCCAGCGGGCCGTAGTTGATGCTGCCCACGCCGCCGAAGCCGCCGCCGTACAACCCGCCCAGCGTAGCGCTGCGGTAGGTGCTGGGCACGCAGCGCAGCTCCCACTGCGGCGTGTGGCGCTCCATCTCCATCATGCGGATGCCGGCCTGTGCGCGCGCCACGCCGCCACAGTGCCACACCAGCTGGTTGTAGGCCGAGAGGTCGAGGATCACGCCGCCAAACAACGGCATGCACTGGCCGTAGTTGCCGGTGCCGCTACCGCGCACGGTAATGGGCACGCCCGCGCGCGCGCAGGCCGCCACGACAGTGCGGATTTCGTCTTCGGTTTTGGGCCGCGCCACGGCGTGCGCGCGCAAGTGTTCGAGCTGGCGCTTGAGCACGGGGCTGAACCAGTAGAAGTCCTGGCTCAGGCGCTCGACGCGCGAGTCGGTGATCCACTCGATGCTGCTCAGCTGCGCGGCCATCGTGGCGCACTTCAGCGCCGTCTGTTCGATGTCGAAATGCTCACTCATGACGCCAGCACCTTGTTGACGAAGCGCTGTGCGTCATGGCGCAGCTGCGCCATGTCCAGCCCCGGGATTTGATCGTTCTCGACGACGACGCGGCCTTGCACCAAGAGCGCACGTAAGCTTGGTCGGCCGCCGCTGGCCACGGGGGCTATGGCCGGGTCGAAGAGGCCGAAGTGGCGCGGCTGGTCGAGCTCATAGACCGCAAGGTCGGCCGCCATGCCGACTTGCAGCGTGCCCACGCCATCCAGGCCCAGCACGCGCGCGCCGCCTGCGGTGCCAATGTGCACGACATCTTCAACCGTCATCGCGCCAGCGTGACCACCTGGCTGCGTGGTCCTGGCGCCGGCGCGTGGGTCGGCGCGGTGAACGAGCCAACAGGCGTGCGCTTCGCTGGCCATGTCGGCGGCTTCGTTCGACGCCGCGCCATCCACTGCAAGGCTCACCGGGATGCCCAGGGCCATGGCCTCGGGGATGCGCGCGATGCCCGAGCCCAGGCGCGCGTTGCTCTGCGGGCAATGCGCAATGCCAGTGCCCGTGTCAGCGCAAATCTTCAGGTCGCCGTCGTCAAGATGCACCATGTGCGCGTACCAAACGTCGCTGCCCACCCAGCCATGTTCGGCCACGAATTCCAGCGGCGTGCAGCCGAACTTTTCACGCGCCCAGCGCACGTAGTCGTAGCTCTCCGACAAGTGGCTGTGCAGGCGGATGCCGAGGGCGCGCGCCTGCTGTGCCAGCGGCCGCAGGTGCTCGGTGGGGCAGCTCCAGTTCGGCGTCGTGATGGCGCTGACCACACGCTTCATGGCCATGCTTGATGGGTCATGAAAGCGCCGCGTGTCGCGTTCGATGGCGGCCATGAATTGGTCCAGCGTTTCGGGCATGACCTGCGGCGGCGCGGCGTGGTCGGTCATCGGCCGCGGCTGCGTTTGGCCGCCACGGCAGAGCACGAAGCGCAGGCCGAGTTTTTCGGCTTCATCGAACACGGCCTCCGACGCATCAAAGGGCATGCCGGGCCAGTAGTGGTACTGGTGGTCGGCCACGGTGGTGCAGCCCGAGAGCATCAACTCCACCAGGCCGATGCGCGCGGCCAGCCGCAGCGACGCCTCGCCGTCAAAGTGGCGCCGGTAAGGCACGGGCACCGCCGCCAGCCAGGGCACCAGCGGCAGGTTGATGCCGGCTGGAATGCCTTTGAGCAAGCTTTGAAAGAGATGGTGGTGGGTGTTGACCCAACCCGGGTAGACAACGCAGCCGCTGGCGTCGACCACGCGCTCACCCGGCTCGGGCGCGAGCGAGCCCAGCGCCGTAATGACGCCGCTGCGGATGCGCACATCGTTGCCGTTAGTCGAGCGCATCGCCGCGCCCGCCAGGCCCGTCCAAAGATGCGCCGCACCGCGCACCAGCAGGTCATCAGTCATGGTGCGTCTCACTCTCGTGCCAACTGCCCAAGGCCCAAGTCGACAGCACCGACATCAGCGCAAAAAGCCCCACGCCCGTGAGCGTGATGAGCACGAGTGCAGCAAACATGCGCGGGATGTTCAACTGGTAGCCGGCTTGCAGGATCTGGTACGCCAGCCCCGTGCCGGTGCCGCCCGTACCAGCCACAAACTCGGCGACCACTGCGCCGATCAAGGCCAGGCCCGAGCTGATGCGCAGGCCACCGAAGAAGTACGGCAGCGCCGACGGTATACGCAGCCGCGTGAGTGTTTGCCAGCGCGTCGCGCGGTTGAGCTTGAAGTAGCTCATCAGCCCCGGATTCACACTGCGCAGCCCCAGCGTGGTGTTGGCGATGATGGGGAACAGGGCCACCAGCGTGGCGCAGATGACGAGCGAGGCCGTCGGGTTCTTGACCCAGATGATGATGAGCGGCGCGATGGCCACGATGGGCGTGACTTGCAGCAGCACGGCGTACGGAAACAGCGCGGTCTCCACGGTGCGGCTTTGCACGAAGGCAAACGCGATCAACACCCCTAGCACGATGGCGCAGAGGAAGGCGAAGAGCGTGATCTTGAGCGTGGTCACCAGCGCACCAAACAGCAGCCCCGCGTCAGTCACCATCACCATCGCCACGCGCAGCGGGCTGGGCACGAGGAAGGGCTGCACATCGAAGCCGACGACCAGCGCTTGCCACAAGCCGATCAGCACCACCGCCACGAGCGCAGGCCACAACACGCGTTGCACGTCTGGGCGTTGGTACCAGGCGACGGGTATCGCGGCGGTCATGACAGCGCCTTCTCAGGCGTGTCGGCGCTGGCGCGCAAGAGGCTGTCTTGCAAGCGACGCGCATGGTCGGCAAAGCGCGTTGAGACGCGGAACTCGGCATTGCGTGGGTAAGGCTCGTCGATCACCAGTTCATCGACGATGCGCCCGGGCCGCGCCGCCATCACCACCACGCGCGTCGACAGATACACGGCTTCATAAATCGAGTGCGTGACGAAGATGACGGTGAGCTTGTTGCCCTGCCACAACTCCAGCAGTTCGCCATCCAGGCGGTGGCGCGTGATCTCGTCGAGCGCACCAAAAGGCTCGTCCATCAAGAGCAACGTGGGCCGCGTGACCAGGCCTCGCGCGATCGAGACACGCATCTGCATGCCGCCTGAGAGTTCACGCGGCAAGGCCTGCGCAAACTTGGCCAGGCCCACCATCGTCAGCACCTCGCTCACACGCGCGTCGGCCTCTTCACGCGGCACGCCGGCCAGGTCGAGCGGCAAGCGCACGTTGGCCTGCACACGCGCCCAGGGCATCAGCGTGGCCTCTTGAAAGACGAAGCTCAGGCGGTGGCCACTGTCTTCAACCTGCGCCACAGGCTTGCCCCACAGCGCGATGCTGCCGGCGCTGGGGCCGAGCAGCCCCGCCACCATCTTCAAGAGCGTGCTCTTGCCGCAACCCGAGGGGCCCAGCAGCGTGATGAGCTCGCCTTCGCCCACAGCCAAGTCGACCGGCTGCAGCGCGTGCGTGCCGTTGGGGTAGGTCTTCTCAACGGCGCGGATGTCGACGGCAAGCGCCGGGGACGGCCCCGACATCAGGGCATGACCTTGAGGTTCTTCACAAACTCAGTCGTGTAGGTCTTGCTCAGATCCACCTTGGCCGGGTCGATAAGCTTCATGGCGATCATCATCTCGTAGGTCTTTTTCATGCGCTCGTCGGTGACGATGCCGACACCGAACTTGGCCGCGTCGCCGCCCAGCACCATGCCGGTCTGGTTCAACAACATGATGCCGTTGGCGATCTTGTCGTCGGTCATGTTGGGGTTGTCTTTTTTGATCAGCGCGTTGGCGGCCGAGGGGTCACCCTTCAAGTAACTCTTCCAGCCTTCCATCGTCGCTTTCACGAACGCGGCCACCGCCTTCGGCCGCTCTTTCACGGTCTTCTCCATGCACACCACGGTGGTGCTGTACACCGGCCAGCCGTGGT
>JANMMH010000328.1:0-2499 GCA_031373055.1 Rubrivivax sp.
AGGCGCAGGCTGGCGGCGTGCTCCACGCTTTGGTGCGTGGGGCCGTCTTCACCCAGGCCAATGCTGTCGTGCGTGAAAACATGAATGACGCGGCGCTTCATCAGCGCGGCCATGCGGATGGCGTTGCGGCTGTAGTCGCTGAAGGTCAGAAAGGTGCCGCCGTAAGGGATGAAGCCGCCGTGCAGCGCCACGCCGTTCATCACCGCGGCCATGCCGAATTCGCGCACGCCGTAATTGATGTGGCGGCCACCGTTGCTGGCGCCGTCCTCCGCAAATCGCAAGGGCGGTGTGTGCGTGGTGTTGGTGAGGTTGGAGCCGGTAAGGTCGGCCGAGCCGCCCAGCAGTTCGGGCAGTGCGGCGGTGAAGGCTTCGAGTGCCACCTGGCTGGCCTTGCGTGTGGCCACGGTCTCGGCCTTGGTGTTGGCCGCGATGACAGCGTCGGCCGCCACCTGCGCCATCGCCTCGGGCAAGTCACCTTGCATGCGGCGCAGGTACTCGGCGGCGAGCTCAGGGGAGGCCGCCTTGTAGGCCGCGAAGGTCTTGACCCACGCCGCTTCACGCTTGGCGCCTGCGACTCTGGCGTCCCAGGCGGCATAGGCGGCTTCGGGGATGACGAAGGGCTCGTGCTTCCATCCCAGTGCTTCGCGTGTTAGCTTGATCTCGTCCGCACCCAGCGCTTCACCATGCGCCTTGGCCGTGCCGCCGCGGTTGGGCGAGCCTTTGCCGATGGTCGTCTTGCAGATGATCAAGGTCGGCGCGGCGCTTTGCGCTTGTGCGGCGCTGAGTGCGGCGTCGACCGCGCCCACGTCGTGGCCATCGATGGGGCCAATCACATTCCAGCCGTAGGCACGGAAGCGCGCGCCGGCGTCGTCCACGTACCAGGGTGCGACACGGCCGTCGATGCTGATGCCGTTGTCGTCGTACAGCGCGGTCAGCTTGGCAAGCTTCCAGGCGCCCGCCAGCGCAGCGGCCTCGTGGCTCACGCCTTCCATCAAGCAGCCGTCACCCAGGAAGACATAGCTGCGGTGGTCGACCACCGTGTGGCCAGCGCGGTTGAATTCTGCGGCGAGCAGCTTTTCGGCCAGCGCCATGCCCACGGCATTCGCGATGCCTTGGCCGAGCGGGCCGGTCGTGGTTTCCACGCCGGGCGTGAGGTCGACTTCAGGGTGCCCCGGCGTTTTGCTGTGCAGTTGGCGGAAGTTGCGCAGCTCGCTCATAGCCAACTCGTAGCCGCTGAGGTGCAAGAGCGCATAGAGCAGCATCGAGCCGTGGCCGTTGCTCAGCACGAAGCGGTCGCGTTCGGTCCAATGCGGGTTGCTCGGGTTGTGCCGAAGGTGCCGGCCCCACAACGCCACGGCCATGTCGGCCATGCCCATGGGCGCGCCGGGGTGGCCCGAGTTGGCTTGTTGCACGGCGTCCATCGCCAGCGCGCGGATCGCATTGGCCATCAGGGTGGTGTCTTGGGTGGAGGCTGGCATGCGGGCGGTCGGTGGAGTGGGCGGTAGCGTGGGCGGTGCGGAGCGCGAATTCTAGGGGCGCTATGACGTGGCTTCGTATCATCCGCCGCCATGCAAGGACTGCACCTCACCGCCGATCTGCACGGCTGCGCACCGCTGCAGCCGCTGCTCATGACCGAGCCTGCGCTGCTGCGTGAATTGTGTCTGCGTGTCGTGAGTAACGCCGGCCTCACGCCAGTGGGCGAGCTCTTCCATCGCTTCCCTGCGCCGGGTGGTGTGACGGGCGTGGTGCTGCTGGCCGAGTCGCACCTGGCGGTGCACACCTGGCCCGAGCTGGCGGCGGTGACCTTGGATGTCTACGTTTGCAATGTCAGCCAGGACCACGGCGTTCGCGCCGAAGGCTTGCTCGGCGCGTTGGAAACGGCCTTTGCCGCCACGAACACTCAGCGCCAGCGGGTGCTGCGTGGCGTGCTGCCTGGCGCAACGCCTTGAGCCTGGTCAAACGCGCCAATGGGCGCAGCGGCGATGCTGGGGAGCCCGCTTCCTCACTCCGCCATGCCAACCACCGCCCTGGACGTTATTCGCGAAGAACATCAAGCCCTGTCGGCGATGTTGACCTCGCTGTCGATGCTGCTCAAGCAGGCGCGCCAGGCCGGCGCGACGCCGCCTTTCGACGTGGTGCGCGCCATGCTCTTGTACGTCGACGAATTTCCCGAGCGGCTGCACCACCGCAAAGAAAGCGACTTGCTCTTCCCCAAACTGCGCGAGCGTGCGCCTGAGCTGGCGCCGGTGCTGGACCGGCTTGAGCGCGAACACCACGACGGCGAACGCGCCATCCGCGAGCTCGAACACCAACTGCTAGCGTTTGAAGTGATGGGCAACTCGCGCCGCGACGTGTTTGAAGCCGCGGCCGAGCGCTGCCTGCGTTTCTACCTCGCGCACATGGCGCTCGAAGAGGCCGAAGTGCTGCCCGCCGCGCGCCGCTGTTTCAGTGCCGAAGACTGGGCGGAGCTCGACGCGGCCTTTGCCGCCAACCGCGACC
>JANMMH010000342.1:0-30731 GCA_031373055.1 Rubrivivax sp.
GGGCAGATTGCCATCATGCACAGCGAGCTCGTCGAGCGCCGGCGCTGGATCAGCGAGAAGCGCTTTTTGCACGCGCTGAACTACTGCATGCTGCTGCCCGGGCCCGAAGCGCAGCAGCTCGCCACCTACATCGGCTGGCTCATGCATCGCACCTGGGGCGGCATCGTCGCCGGCGCGCTCTTTGTGCTGCCCTCACTCTTCATTCTCGTGGCACTCAGCTGGATTTATCTGCGCTTTGGTGAGCTGCCCGTGGTGGCCGGCATCTTCTATGGCATCAAACCCGCCGTGACGGCGCTGGTGCTGCATGCGGCACACCGCATCGGCACGCGCGCGCTGAAGAACCGCTGGATGTGGGGCATCGCCGCACTTGCGTTCGTGGCCATCTTCGCGTTGGACACGCCGTTCCCAGTGATCGTGTTGGCGGCCGCACTCATCGGCCACTTCGGCGCGCGTGTTGCACCACAGGTCTTCGCGCTCGGCGGCGGGCATGGCGTCGCGCAAAAGAGCTATGGCGCCGCACTCATCGACGACAGCACGCCGACGCCGCCCCACGCGCGCTTCTCGCGTTCGCATCTGATCAAGGTGCTGGCCCTAGGCCTCGGTTTGTGGCTGCTGGCCATGGCCGCGTTGGTCGCCACGCACGGCGTTGAGGGCACGCTCACGCAAATGGGTTGGTTCTTCACCAAGGCCGCGCTGCTGACCTTTGGCGGCGCTTACGCCGTGCTGCCCTACGTTTACCAGGGTGCGGTGGAGCACCACCAGTGGCTCAGCGCCGCGCAGATGATCGACGGCCTGGCCCTGGGTGAAACGACGCCGGGCCCGCTGATCATGGTGGTGGCCTTCGTCGGCTTTGTCGGCGGCTGGGCCAAGGCGGTGCTGGGACCCGTCGCGCTCTTCATGGGCGCGGCACTCGCCGCCTGCGTGGTCACGTTCTTCACCTTCTTGCCGTCCTTCGTGTTCATCCTCGCCGGCGGACCGGCGGTGGAAGCCACGCACGGCAAGCTGGGCTTCACGGCGCCCTTGTCCGCCATCACCGCCGCGGTGGTCGGCGTCATCGTCAATCTGGCGCTGTTCTTCGGCTACCACGTGCTGTGGCCGAAAGGTTTTGGTGGCCACTTCGAGCTGGCCTCGGCGCTCTTGGCGCTGGCCGCTGCGGTGGCACTTTTCAAGTTCAAGCGCGGTGTCATCGAGACCATCGCAGCTTGTGGCCTGGCCGGCTTGGCCGTTTACATGTTTCGTTAGCAGGAGTTAGCTTCATGAGTCACATCACCCCCGCCGAGTTGGAACTTTGGCAGCGCAGTGGCTTCGCGTTCGAGTTGCTCGACGTGCGCCGCGACATTGCCCGCACCAAGGACGGCAGCGAGATCGCCGGCAGCCACTGGCAAGACCCGGCACTTTGGTTGGACTGGAAGGATGCGGTGGCGCATGACAAACCCGTGGTTGTCTATTGCGCGCACGGCCATGAGATCGGCCAGGGCCTGTGTGCGGCGCTGCGGGCCATGGGCGCCGACGCGCGCTACTTGCAGGGCGGCATGACGGGGTGGAAGGAAGCGGGCCTGGCCACCATCCCCCACGGAGAGAGCTCATGAAGTGGATCACCCGCGAACGCCCGAAGATCGACCGCATCGCCTGCCCGTGGCTGATCCAGCGCTTCATCGATACCGAGGCCGAATTTCTCTACGTGCCGAGCAGCGATGTCATGCGAGCCGCCGCTGAGACCGGCGCCACGCCGTACGACATCCCCGGCGTGGAAATGACGCACGTGGGCGAGCTGTGCAGCTTCGACGCCTTCATCGACAAGTACCAGCTCGACGACCCCGCACTGCGCCAGTTGGCCAGCATCGTGCGCGGTGCCGACACCTCGCGCCTGGACCTCACGCCGCAGTCAGCCGGGCTCTACGCTATCTCGCTGGGGCTGTCAGCCGTGCACCACGACGACCACGAGATGCTGCGCCACGGTTTGGTGATGTACGAGGCGCTGTACGCCTGGTGCCAGTCGTGCCAGGGCGAAACACACGCGTGGCCGCCGAAGATGGTTTGATCGATTCCAGCTTGCGGGCTGTGGACCTGACTACTGGATCACCTCATCGGCGCGCGCCAGCACGGACGGGCCGATGGTGAGGCCGAGCGCTTTCGCGGTTTTCAGGTTGACGACCAGCTCGTAGACGGTGGGCTGCTCGATCGGCAGATCGGCGGGCTTGGCGCCCTTGAATATCTTGTCCACGTAATGCGCGAGCCGGCGTCGCAGTGCCGGATTGTTGGCGCCATAGGACATCAGACCGCCCGCGTTGACCAAGCTGCGAGACTCGAACATCGTCGGCAGGCGGTGCTTGAGCGCGAGGTCCACGATCTGCTTGCGGTGCTCTTCCGTAAAGGGGTTCTGGGGCACGATCAGGGCCTGCGCGCGCTCGCGCTGCATGAGCTCGAACGCACCTGTGAGCTCATCGGCCGCGGCAGGCTCGTGGACCGTCAGCGCGATGCCCATCTGCTGCGCTGCCGCGCGGGTCTGCCCAAGCATCAACAGCTTGGTCTCGAAATGCTTCCAGACAAGCACGGCGACCCGCGCCGCCTTGGGATGCACCTCACGCAACATCTGGAACCGCTTCCCGGCAAGCTCCGTCGAGTTTCCCGTCACGCCGGTGACGTTGCCTCCAGGGCGCGCGAGGCTCGCGGCGAGGCCGGTGCCCACATGATCGGTCGACGACATGACGATCGGAATGGTGCTCGTCGCGCGCTTGGCGGCCAAACCGACCACCGTGGCGGCGGTCACGATGACATCCACCTGGAGCCGCACCAGCTCTGCCGCGAATTCCTGCAGGCGCTCGAGGTTGCCGCCAGCCCAGCGGTATTCGAAGTGCACGTTACGCCCTTCGGTGTAGCCCAAATTGCGCAGCTCCTCGCGGAAGACTTCGGCCCCTTCGTCCGCGCGTGGTGCGAGCGAAAGGTATCCGATACGCCAGACCTTGCCCTGCTGCTGAGCGAAGGCGGCAAGCGGCCGGCTCGCGGCCCCGAGTGCGAGCACGGCAAGCGCTGTGTGGCGTCTATTCACGTGAATCTCCCCAAGCTCGGCGAACGAATGCATCAGTGACTCCAGAGGAGGCGTAGCCCCAACCTTGAACTGCGGCACTGGGCCGACCTCAGCTCGCCGCCGTAAACGCCGCCCGCAGCCAGCCCAGCAGCTGCGTGTCAATTTCCTTGGCGTCGCTAATACGCACCGTGTACTGACACATACCGCCCGGCGGCATCGCCTTCAGCCGCCCACTTGCCGGCAAATCCTTGGCGTTCAAACCGAGCTCCAGCGCGTCCTTCGTCGCCGGGCCGAGCATGGCGAACTGCTTCTTGCGGCGCAGGCTGATGTAGCTCTTCTTCGGGGCTTGCTCAACGGCACCGAGCTTGTGAATGTGCTTCATCACGACGTCGTGCAAAGCGCGCAAGGGCGCTTTGTTGCCGCTGTAGATGGCGTCCAGTGGGTCGGCGCCCGCAGGCGCAGGTGCCGCCGCGTTCTTGGCCAGCAGCGCCAAGGCATTCGCGTCGCCGTAGCCCAGGCCCAGGGTCTGCATCAGCATGCTGCGCTGCTCGCCCACCTTGGCCAGGCCGCTTTGCGCGATGTGTGCGCACAGCTGCGCAAAGCTCTTGCCGGTCTTGGATTCGATGTTCTTCAGCTGCGTGGCCACAGCGGCTTGCGGGTCGGGCATGGCGTGCTCCTTGTCGGGTTCAATGAGACCAACGGCGCGCTTGCTCGCTGCGCCTGCGCGGGACGAATTCAAACACGGCAATTGCCCGTAGTGGTGGCCGCCATGAGCCGCGCCACAATCGCCGCGCATACCGCTCTGCCCCACCACAAGGAGACACGATGAAGCGCAGATTCCTGTTTGTCCTGACGTCACTGCTGGCCGCCGCCGCACCGGCCTGGTCACAAGCCTTCCCCAACAAACCCATCCGCCTGGTGGTGACGTTTCCGCCCGGTGGCGCGCCCGACATCCTGGCGCGGCTGTTCGGCGAGAAGGCGCAGCTGGGCCAGACCATCGTCATCGACAACAAGCCGGGTGCCGGCGGCAACATCGGCGCCGACTTTGTGGCCAAAGCGCCTGCCGACGGCTACACGCTGGTGATGGGCACCGTGGGCACGCATTCCATCAACGGCGCGCTCTACAGCAAGATGCCTTACGACATGGTGAAGGACTTTGTGCCCGTGGCCCATGTCGCGTCCGCGCCCAACCTGCTGGTGGTCACCAACGACCTCCCGGTGAAGACGGTGGCCGAGCTCATCAGCTACATGAAGGCCAACCCCAACAAGCTGTCGTTTGGCTCGCCGGGCATTGGTTCCTCTGTGCACGTCTCTGGCGAGTTATTCAAGTCGCTCACTGGCACCAGCATGACGCATGTGCCGTACAAAGGCCGCCAGTTCGCCATCCCTGACCTGGTGGGCGGGCAGATCCAGCTGATGTTCGACAACATGCCCTCGGCCTTGCCCATGGCCAAGGAAGGCAAGATCCGCGCGCTGGCGCAAACCACCGCCAAGCGTTCAAGCGCCGCGCCCGACGTGCCGACTGTGGCCGAGACCGTGCCCGGCTTTGAAGCCACCACCTGGTTTGCCGTCTTCGCCCCGGCAGGCACACCGCGCGACGTGGTACTGCGCATCAACGCCGAGATGCAGCGTGTCTTCAAGCTACCCGACGTGGTCGACAAGCTCAAGGCTCTGGGCCTGGAGCCGTGGATTTCCAGCCCCGAAGAGCTGGCGCGCTACCAGGGCACCGAGATCACCAAGTGGGCCAAGGTCGTGAAGGATTCCGGCGCCAAAGCCGAATGACGTTGGAGGTGTACTAACCATGAAACTGCTGTCGTCCCACCGCGCGCCCAACCCGCGCCGCGTGCTGATGTTCATTGCCGAGAAAGGCATCACCGGTATCACCGTCGAGAACCTGGTGCTCAACGAACAACAGCACCAAAGCCCCGAGCACCTGGCGAAGAGCCCGTTCGCCAAGGTGCCGGTCTTGCAGCTCGACGACGGGCGGTTTCTGTCGGAAACACGCGCCATCTGCACCTACCTCGAAGGTCAACACCCCGAGCCCAATCTGATGGGCGTGGACGCCACCGAGCGCGCCTTCATCGAGATGACTGACCGCCAATGCGAGCACTACCTGATGGCGCCGCTGGCGCAGTGGATACGCCACGGCCACCCCGGCCTGGCGGTGCTGGAAGGCACGCAAATCCCCGACTACGCCAAGGCGCAAGCCGAGCAAGCGCGGCGCAACGCGCAGCGCTTTGATGCGCGGCTGGCCGGCCAGCCATGGATGGCCGGTGAGCGCTTCACCATCGCCGACATCACGGCCTTTTGCGCCGTCGAATTCGCCCGCGGCCTGATGAAGTTCAAGCTTGACGAAGCCGACCTGCCCAACCTGGCCGCGTGGCGCGAGCGCGTGGTCGCCCGGCCCAGCGCCGCCGTCGTTTAATAACTCACAAAGTACGTATGCAATTCCAGAATCTAGGCAAGAGCCCGCTGCAAGTTTCCCGCCTGTGCCTGGGCGCCATGATGTTTGGCGACCAGACCGACATCACTGAGGCCGGCCGCATCGTGGCCAGCGCGCGCGAGATGGGCGTGAACTTCATCGACACCGCCGACGTCTACACCAAGGGCGCTTCGGAAGTGATGGTGGGCGAGCTCATCAAGGCCGAGCGCCAGCACTGGGTGCTGGCCAGCAAACTCGGCAACGCCATGAGCGCGGCGCCCAACGAAGTGGGCTACTCGCGCAGCTGGATGCTGCGTGAAGTCGAGGCCAGCCTGGCAAGATTGCAGACCGATCATCTCGACATCCTCTACCTGCACCGCGACTTCAATCACCTGGACCTTGAAGAGCCGCTGCGCGCGCTGGAGCAGATGCTGCGCGACGGCAAGATCCGCTACTGGGGCCTGTCCAACTTTCGCGGCTGGCGCATCAGCGAAGCGGTGCACGTGGCGCGCCAACTCGGCATGCCTGGGCCGGTGGTCTGCCAGCCCTACTACAACCTCTTGAACCGCATGCCCGAGACGGAAGTGCTGCCGGTGTGCGCGCAGCATCGCATCGGCGTCGTGCCTTACAGCCCGATCGCGCGCGGTGTGCTCACCGCCAAGTACACGCCCGGTGCGCCACCACCCGAGGGCACACGAGCGGCGCGCAAAGACACGCGGATGATGCAGACGGAGTTTCGTGAAGAGTCGCTGTTGGCGGCGCAAAAGCTCAAGGTGCACGCGGAGTCGCGTGGCGTCTCGCTGGCTCACTTCGCCATCGCTTGGGTTTTGGCACATCACGCCGTCAGTGCCGTCATCGCCGGGCCGCGCACGCTGGCGCAGTGGCTGGATTACGCGCCGGCGCTGGACGTCAAACTGAGCGCCGACGACGAAGCCTTTGTCGACGCGCTGGTGGCGCCCGGCCACCCGTCCACACCGGGCTTCAACGACCCGGCCTACCCGCTGCCCAGGCGCACAGCGGGTACTTGAGCCGCAAGTGCTAGCGCCCAACATGAGGAGACCATCGTGAACAAGAAATTCGCCGTCGCCCGGATCGCCATCTTCATCGTCTGGATGTTCGGCAGCTTTGTCGTGCACGGCCTCTTGCTCAGCACCGACTACAAGGCGCTGGCATCAATGTTCCGCAGCGAGGTCGACTCGCAGGCCTATATGCCCTTCATGCTCGGCGCGCACGCCATCATGGCCGGCGCCTTTGTGTGGATCTACGCGCGTGGCGCCGAGGCCAAGCCGTGGCTGGCGCAGGGGCTGCGCTTCGGCGTGGCGGTGGCGCTGCTGGCGGTGGTGGCCACCTACATGATCTATTACGCGGTGCAGCCCATGCCGGGCGCGCTGGTCGTCAAGCAGATCGTCTTCGACAGCGCCTTGCTGCTGGTGCTGGGCGCGATGGTGGCGTTTTTGTACCGCCAACCAGCCGCCACGGGCTGAATTCGACGCGGCTCGGGCACTGCGCCCGAGCCGATGCGGGGCTGCACCGCCACAGTGGCGCTCGTCTGCGCCCACCCCCCCTATTTGAGGGCATCCGGATTCGCCCGGCTGCGTATAGGGCTGGACCAGCGCCCCATCTTGGGCGCGGTGCGGCACATCCCACGCGGTGGGCCGCCTTGTGGACAACCCCATCAAGGAGCCAACCATGCCCCAGTCCCGTCCCCTTTCCCTCGTCACGCTGACCACGCTCACGGCCGTCGCTGCGGCCGTGCTGGCTGCATTGGCCGTCGCGCCCGCGTCGGCATCCAGCCACCGCGAAGCCCCTGGCATCAGCGGCAGCCCCAAGCTTGACGGCACCGATTTCTACCTTTTCAACAGCTACGAAGGCGGCCGCGACGGCTACGTCACGCTGATCGCCAACTACCAGCCGCTGCAAGACGCCTATGGCGGCCCCAACTACTTCAAGATGGACCCCAACGCGCTGTACGAAATCCACCTCGACAACAACGGCGACGCGCGCGAAGACATCACCTTCCAGTTCCAGTTCAAGAACAACTTCAAGAACATCAAGTTGCCCATCGGCAACCAGATGGTCGGCATCCCGCTGACGCAGGCCGGAGGCGTGAGCCAGCCCAACGACCCGGCGCTCAACGTCAATGAGCAGTACACCGTGGACATCGTGCGCGGCGACCGCCGCGGCGGCAATGTCGCCGCACTGAGCAAGACCACGGGCGGCACGGTGTTCGACAAACCCAGCGACTACATCGGCACCAAGACACTGGGCGACAAAGCGGCCTACGACACCTATGCCGGCAAGCATCTCTACAGCGTCAACATCCCCGGCTGCGCCATGCCCGGCCGCGTCTTCGTGGGCCAGCGCCAGGAGGCCTTTGCGGTCAACCTGGGGGCCATCTTTGATCTGGTCAACGCGCCACTGGCCGTCATCACCGACCCGAGCTTGATCAACGCGGCGGCGGCCAACTCGATCCAGGACAAGAACGTCACCACGCTGGCCATCGAAGTACACAAGAGCTGCCTGACGCAAGGCAGCGAGACGGTGATCGGCGGCTGGACCAGCGCCAGCGTGCGCCAAAGCCAACTGGCCAATCCCAACCCGCCCACCGGCCATGGCACGTCCACCAACGCGGGCGGCGGCTGGGTGCAGGTCTCGCGGCTGGGCATGCCGCTGGTCAACGAGGTGGTGATCGGCCTGGGCGACAAGGACAGGTTCAACGCCTCGTTGCCGCGCAACGACGGCCAGTTCGCCAGCTACGTCACCAACCCGACGCTGCCAGCACTGCTGGAAATTGCCTTGGCCATTCCCGGCACCGCGCCCACCAACTTCCCGCGCACCGACCTGATCAGCACCTTCCTCACCGGCATCCGGACCAACCTCGGCCCGGGCGGCACGCCCTTCAACTTGAACCAGCCCGCCAACGTGGTGCCGTCCGAAATGCTGCGGCTGAACACCGCCGTGGCGGCGGTGCCCTTTGCCCAGCAAAACCGCCTGGGCGTGGTGGGCAGCCTGCTGAGCAACGGCAGCGACCTCGCGGGCTTTCCCAACGGCCGCCGTCCCAAGGACGACGTGGTCGACATCGCGCTCGTGGCGGTGATGGGCGGGTTGTGTGTGGCCAATGGCAACAACAACGCGCTGGGACTTGGCGCTGCCTGCAATCCAGCGGCAGCACCACTGGGGCAAATCGCCTTCAGGCTGCACGACGCCGTTGACCAAGCCGTGGTGCCGCTGTTGCCCGGCTTCCCCTACCTGAACACGCCCAACCCTGGCGCGCGCTGACATGCAAGCGCGCGCCCACCCCCAACGCAAGCGCCAAGGAGCCACCATGATCCGCAAAGCCCTGCATGGCGCATTGGCCGCGACTGTGTTGTCGCTGGCATGCGCCGCCCACGCCGCGCCGGTGTACCTGATCGGCGCCACCACCGATGGGTAGCCACCCGACCCGGGGTTCGCCAACGTTGCCTTCATTCTTACCTACGAAGACTTCAACTTCGACGCGCTGTTTTCGCTGAACGAGTTGCTTGCATTCACCGGTGTGTTCGGCGCCGGTGGCAACTACTTTGACAGCCTGCTGGGCGTGCCCACCGTGCCTGGCGGCATCAGCGGCGACGGCGTGGGCGCTGACTGGCGCTTTGGCGACAGCGGGGATCCGCAACGGAGCTTCAATGTCCCGGCGGCGAGTTTCACGCCCTTCACCACCCCGCTGGACGGCGCGGTGCCTGAGCCGGGCGCCCTGGCGCTGTGTCTGGCCGGCGCGCTTGCCTGGGGGCTGACGCGGCGGCGGTTGGCGCCGCGTGGCGCGGGGGCGATCAGCCTGGCTTGAGCGCGATGACCTTGCGCTGGCTTGGCGCGGCGGGCACGTCGCGGCCAAACCAGCGGTCGGTCAGCTCAGCCCAGCGCGCCTGCGCTGTGGCCACGCTGGCGAGCTTGACGTGGCCGTAGCCGCGAATGCTTTCGGGCACACGCGCGATGAGCACTGCCAGCGGCAGGCGCTTGGCATCAAGACTTGTCAGCAGCTCGCCAATGCGCTGCTCGTACTCGGTGATGAGGCCGCGCTCGATGCGCCGCTCTTGCGTATGGCCAAAAACATCCAGCGCCGTGCCGCGCAAGCCGCGCATCTTGGCGAGCACGGCGAACACGCTTTGCACCCAGGGCCCGAAGCGCATCTTCTGCGGCTTGCCGTCAGGCCCGCGCCGCGCCAGCAGGGGCGGGGCGAGATGAAAGTTGATGCGCTCCCAGCTTTCGAACTGCGCGCGTAGTTGCGCGTCGAACTCGCCGCTGCGGTGCAGGCGCGCGACTTCGTACTCGTCTTTGATGGCCAGCAGCTTGGCGAAGTTGAAGGCTACGGCGTGAGTGAGTGTTTGCGAGCTCGTCCCCAAGCCCGACTCCGCCGCACGCACGCGCGCCAGCAGCGCTTGATAACGCTCAACGTACGCGGCGCCACCGTAGGCTTGCAGATGGCGCGAACGCCGCGTGATGAGGCCGTCGTCGCCATCCAGCAACTCGGCATCAAACTGCGCCGCGACCTTGCCGCCGGCCAAGCGGCGCAGCGCCTCGGGCGCAGCCAGCGCCAGCCGGCCCAGCCCAAACGCCGCCTTGTTGACCTCCACCGCCACGCCGTTGAGTTCGATCGCACGTTGCAGCGCGGCCAGGCTCACCGGCACGCAGCCAGCCTGCCAGGCCGCGCCGAGCATGACGATGTTGCTGGGCAGCGTGTCGCCCAGCAGCTCCTGGCAGATGGCTTGCGCGTCGATGCAGCGCACGCGCGCGTCGCCTGCGGCGAAGCGCATCTTGGCCAGCAGCGCATCGGCATGCAGCGCGGCGTCGGCGTTGCGCACGAAGGCGGCGGTGGCAATCTCATGCGCGTTGGCCACGATCTGCGTGCGGCCGTGTTTGACGGTACCCAGCGCGTCGGGTGATGCGCCCACCACCATGTCGCAAGCCAGCACGATGTCGGCCTGCTGGGTGTCGATACGCACCTGGTTCAGCAGGTCTAAGGTTTCAGCGACGCGCACAAACGAAAGCACCGCGCCGCCCTTTTGCGCGAAGCCCATGAAGTCGAGCACCGAGGCTTGTTTGCCTTCCAGGTGCGCGGCCATGGTCACGAGCGCGCCCACGGTGACGACGCCTGTGCCGCCGACGCCGGTGACGAGCATGTCGAACGGGCCTGTCCAAGCCCAGGGCGCGGGCTCGTTGATCGCCGCGATTTCACGCGCCAGCGTGTCGCCTTGCAGCAGCGCACGTTTGGATGCCTTGAGCACCGCGCCTTCCAGCGTCACGAAGCTCGGGCAGAAGCCGTTCACGCAGCTGTAGTCCTTGTTGCACGAGCTCTGCTCGATGGCGCGCTTGCGGCCGAAGTCGGTTTCCAGCGGCACGATCGAGAGGCAGTTGCTCTGCACGCCGCAGTCACCACAGCCTTCACATACCTGCGGGTTGATGAAGACGCGCGTGGTCGGGTCGGCGAGCTCACCCTTCTTGCGGCGGCGGCGCTTTTCAGCGGCGCAGGTCTGGTCGTAGATCAGCAGCGTCACGCCGCTTTGTTCACGCAAGTGGCGCTGCACGACGTCCATCTCACCGCGGTCGTGAAAGCTCGTGCCGGGCGGGAACTGCGACTCGTGGCCACGGTACTTGTCGATGTCGTCGGACGCGATGGCAATCTGCGTCGCACCTTCAGCCTGCACCTGGCGCGCGATCTCGGCCACCGACAGCTTGCCGTCCACGGGCTGGCCACCCGTCATGGCCACCGCGTCGTTGTAGAGGATCTTGTAGGTCATGCGCGCATTCGCCGCCACCGCCTGGCGGATGGCGAGCAAGCCGCTGTGGAAGTAGGTGCCGTCGCCCAAGTTCTGGAAGACATGCGCCTCGTTCGTGAAGCGCGACGCCGCCACCCAGTCCACACCCTCGGCGCCCATCTGGATCAAGCCTTCGGTGTCGCGCTCCATCCAGCTGGCCATGAAGTGGCAGCCAATGCCGGCCAGCGCCCGTGAACCTTCAGGCACTTTGGTGCTGCTGCTGTGCGGGCAGCCGCTGCAAAAGTAGGGCTGGCGCTTCACCGTATCTGCGGCGTTAGCCAGCAGCTGCGGCATGGTGAAGTCGACGACGCGGTCGCGCCGGTCCAGCGCCGGGTTCAGCCGCGCCAGCCACTCGGCCACCACCAGCATGATGCGTGAGGGCCGCAGCTCGCCCAGGGCAGAAAGCAGCGGCGCGCCTTCGGGCGTGGTCTTGCCGGCAATGCGCGGGCGTTGGTGGTCGGGCAGGCCGTAGAGCAGCTCTTTCATCTGCCGCTCGACGAAGGCGCCTTTCTCTTCGATGACCAGCACCTCTTCAAGCCCCTGCACAAATTCGAGCACGCGCGTGGGCTCCAGCGGCCACACCAGGCCGACCTTGTAGACCCGCACGCCGGCGGCGGCCAGCGCGTTGGGGTCGAGGTCGAGCCGGCGCAGCACCTCCATGAAGTCGAAGTGCGCTTTGCCCACGGTGACGATGCCCAGCGTGGCGCGCGGGCTGGCCACGATGTGCTTGTCGACCATGTTCACGCGCGCAAACGCGCGCACGGCGTCGAGCTTGTTGATGGCGCGTTCTTCGAGCGCGAGCGATGGCAGGTCGACCGCGCGCACATGCAGGCTTTGCTGCGGCCTGAAGTCCACCGGCAGGCCAAAGCCGAGCGGCACCGCGTCCAGGTCCACCGTCATGCCCGACTCGACCACTTCGCTGATGGCCTTGAAGCCGACCCAGGCGCCGCTGAAGCGCGACAGCGCCCAGCCGTAGAGCCCGAACTCCAGGTACTCGGCGACGTTGGCCGGGTGCAGGATGGGCATGCCGTAGTGCACCAGCGCGCCGTCGCTTTGGTGCGGCATGGACGACGACACGCAGCCGTGGTCGTCACCACAAATCGCCAGCACGCCGCCTTGCGGGCTGCTGCCGTAGACATGGCCATGCTTGAGCGCGTCACCCGCGCGGTCCACACCCGGGCCTTTGCCGTACCACATGGCGTAGACGCCGTTCACCTTGCGCTGCTCGGACAAGACCACGCGCTGCGTGCCCAGGCAGGCCGTGGCAGCCAGGTCTTCATTGATGGCGGGCAGGAACTCGACCTTGGCTTCTTTGAGCAAGGCTGCGGCCTTCCACATCTGTTGGTCGACCATGCCCAGCGGGCTGCCGCGGTAGCCGCTGACGAAGCCCGCCGTTTGCAGGCCGGCCGCGTCGTCCAGCGCGCGCTGCATCAGCATCAAACGCACCAGCGCTTGCGTACCGGTGAGCCACACGCTGCCGCGTGTGGCGCGCAGGTTGTCGGCCAGTGCGTAGGGGCGCAAGACGGGTGGAGCAGTGATGTCGTTCATGGCTGCATTTCACCGGATCGGCGCCCTGATGTGAAGGCGCTTGAACCCGTGTTTGAACCCAGGTTTGAACCCACATTGCGCACGCTTTGTCGCCGCTCAAGGCGGTTCATCCGCGCTCGCCTGCGGCTCATCGCAAGGCGGTGGCAAGGCGGCGGCGTTGCGCGCACAGTCCAGCCATCGAAACACCGAACCACCCCGTAAAGGACACCACCATGAACACCAGCCTGATCTCCCGCCTTGCTTCTTTCGCCACCGCCTTGACCATGACTTTCGTGATGCTGCTCGGCGTCAACAACCTGGCCACCAGCGAGCCCACGCCTGAGCTGGTGGCGCATGTCAACGCTGCATCGCACAGCTGATCAAACCAGGGCGCGCCCAGCGCCGCCCCGCACCAAACGCCCCGCACCGCCGGGGCGTTTTCCGTTGCGCGTCGCAAAGCCTGGTCTGCTACCGTTGACGTATGACACTCGTAGTCGACGCGCTTCATGCCAAGCCCTTGCGACGCCTGAGCGTCGAGCCCAGCCAGCACCCGCGCGGTGCGGGCTTCTTGAGCGCAGCCAGCGGCCTGGTCTGCCGCCGCGGCCGCGCCTACGTCATCGCTGACGACGAGCTGCACCTCACGGTGTTCCGCGACACCACCTCGCCCGGCCAACTCCATCGCGTCGTACCTGGCGAGCTACCCGCAGGCAGGAAGGCTCGCAAGAAGCGCAAGCCCGATTTGGAGACGCTGCTGTGGTGGCCACACGCAAGAGACGAAGCCAACGCCGGCGCGTCGCTGCTGGCCTTGGGCTCGGGTTCGCGCGCGAGCCGCGAACGTGCCGTGCTGATGGCGCTGGACGCACACGGTGAGCCGACCGCCGCAGCGCCGCAAGCCATCGATCTGGCACCCATCTTCACGCCGCTGCGCGAGCGCGTGGCCAGCCTCAACATCGAAGGCGCGTTTGTGCTGGACGATGAGCTCGTGCTGCTCAACCGTGGCTTGGCCGACGGTCGCGACAACGCTGCGCTGCACTACCGCTTGGCCGACGTGCAGGCGCTCATCGACGGCCGCACAAAGGCGCTGCACCCGCAGCGGCAACACCATATCGCCCTGCCACGCATCCGGGGCGTGAGCCTGAGCTTCACCGATGGCGCGGCCATGCCGGGTGACCCACAAGGCCGCTGGCTTTTCACCGCAGTGGCCGAAGACACCGAAGACAGCGTGGCCGACGGCGACTTTCTCGGCGTAGCTGTGGGGCTGACGGACGCGCATGGCACGCTGCTGGCGTTACGGCCACTGGAACCCGCCGTCAAGGTCGAAGGCATCGACGTGCAGCTTCGTGACGGTCAGCTGCACGTCTGTCTGGTCACCGACGCCGACGACCCCGAGGTCGCCTCGACGTTGTTGCGCGCGCGCTGGTAGTAGGCAGAGTTGGCGCGTGCCACGCCGCGTGTCTGTCGGCGCGGCAAGCGCGCCATACCGCGCAGACGGCGGCCCGTCGCAAGGCGCTGGCGGGGTGATGGCGCAATGCCGATAGTCACACCATCGCATCAGCCTTCAAGCCTTTACCGGAGCCCACCATGCACACCTCACTGACCGCCCGTCTTGCCTCACTGTCCATCGCCAGCGTGATGACCTTCTTCATGTTCGTGGCCATCAACACCCTGGCCACCAGCGAGCAAAGTGGCCAGATCATGGCCACCAGCAGCCAAGAGTGCAGCACGTCGATCGCGCAGGTTTGAGCAGCGGCGCTGGCATGCGCCGCGCAGCGCAGCACGCAACGCATCACACCCCTGCTCGTCGTTAGACTTCGCGCCCACGTGCGCCGCCAGCACGATCGTTTGAGCCGGTGGCTGGCCAGACGCCCAGCTGGCGCGGCAGGCGCATCGACGCACTGACCAGCCTGCGGTCTTTCGCCGCGATGGGCATCGTGCTGGGGCACTTTCACAGCACCTTGGCGCTGCCGGCGCACCACGCCACCCAAGCTTTTTTCCTGCTGGCCGGATCTACGGTCGCGCTCTTCTTCGTACTCAGCGGCTTTGTGCTGACTTTGCAGTACGACGCTTTGCTGGCGCAACCCAACCCCGCTACCGTCAAACGTTATGCCCTGGCGCGGCTGGCGCGCCTTGCACCGACTTACTGGCTGGTCTTGCTGCTCACGCTGCTGGCCTACCTCGGCACCGACTACGTGCTCTCACTCGGTGGCGACGCGCAAACGCCCGGCAAGACGGCGAGCTTCGTGATCAACCTGCTTGCACTGCAAGACTGGGTTCCCCGCGTCACGGTGCAGCAGCTCTGGAACGCGCCGGGCTGGCGCATCAGCGCAGAGCTCTTCGTCGATGCCCTGTTGCCACTGCTGCTGCGCGCGCGCTGGCTGGTGCTGCTGGGCGATTCGAGTTACGCGCTCTATCTCATCCACTGGTTACCGCTGGGCTTCGTCTTACTCGGCTACCTGGGTGCGCCCACGCGCTGGCTGGGGCCGGGCGGGATCGTGGCGCTGGTGCTGGCCTCGGTGCTGTTGCACCGCTGCGTTGAAGTGCCGCTGCGGCGCTGGGTTATGCGCCGTGCCTCACCAAGCACCAACACACCGTAACCTCAGCTTCACACGCACGCGGCAAGATCGCTGCCTGCGCGGCTGCGGAATATGCGGCCGGCGCGGCCCGTATCTGCCCTGAAGAGGAACTCCATGCGCATCCGTCCGTGTTTACTGCTCGCCCTTGGCTGCACCGCGCTGGCCGGCTGCTCAGCCCTGCCTCCCGTCAAAGCCTGGGAAAAAGGCAACCTGGCCCTACCGGCCATGACCTTCGAATTCGACCGTATGGACGCCGTCTTCGTGGAGCACACCTACACCAGCAAAGAGGCGGCCTCGGGCGGCAGCAGCGCCGCCGGCGGGGGCTGCGGATGCAATTGACGGGAGCTGCTCACACCGGCGCACGGCTGCTCGCCGCCGCGCTGGCGCTGCCCGGTGTGGCGCTGGCGCAAACGCCGCCCGAGCGCGCGTCGGTGACCTTCAAATACCTGGACTATCTGGACAGCCAACCCGGCGCCGAACGCGTGCGCGTCAAGGCCCCCGCACTTTCGGTGTTAGCTCCGGTGGGTGACACCTGGTCCGTGAGCGGCTGGGTCATGTCCGACAGCATCTCGGGCGCTTCCCCCGCGTACCACACGCGCGCGCTGAGCAAGTTGCAAGACGAGCGCCACGCCGTTGAAGCCAGCGCCACGCGTTACGGGGAACGCAGCAGCTTCACCGTGGGCGCGCAGTACTCCACCGAAGCTGATTACGTTTCACGCAGCGTCTCGGCGCAAGCCACACTGGCCAGCACCGACAAGAACACCACCGGCTCCGCCGGCCTTGGATACAGCCGCGACAGCATCAACCCGGTGACACGCGCCGTCGTAGGCGAAAGCAAGCGCGTGCTGCAAGCGGTGCTCGGTGTCACGCAGGTACTGTCGCCGCTGGACATCGTGATGCTCAACCTGGGTCACACCCGTGGGCGCGGCTATTTCTCCGACCCGTACAAGGTGTTTGATAACCGCCCACGTGAGCGCAACCACAGCACCGTGATGCTGCGCTGGAACCACCATTTCGCCGGCACCGAGAGCACGCTGCGCAGCAGCTACCGCTACTACCGCGACAGCTTCGCCGTGCGCGCACACACGCTGGGCCTGGAGCTCGTGCAGCCGCTGGCCTACGGCTTTAGCGTCGCGCCGCTGCTGCGCCTGTACGACCAAAGCGCGGCTCGTTTCTACGTCGATGCCGACGCCAGTACGGCGCCCTTCCCGCCCAACCCGCCCGACGACGCGGTGTACTTTTCTGAAGACCAGCGCCTGTCAGCCTTTGGCGCACGCACCCTCGGTTTGAAAGTTATCAAGCAGCTCAGCGCCGACTGGAGCGTGGACTTCAAGATCGAGCGCTATGAGCAGCGCGGCGCCTGGCGTGTGGCCGGCAGCGGCAGCCCAGGCCTGGCGCCGTTCCGCGCGCGCTCGTACCAACTTGGCGTGACGCATTCATTCTGACCATGCAGGTCTATCGCTACGCCTTCCAGGCCATGGCCGCGCGCAACGAAGTCGTACTGGCCGGCGCCAGCGAGGCCAGCGCACGCGCGCATGCCGACGCGGCGATTGCTGAAGTAGCGCGCATCGAGGCCGCCTTTTCGCGCTACCGCGCGGACAGCATCGTCTCGCGCATCAACGCCGCCGCCGGCAGCGCGGTGGCCGTGGCTGTCGACGACGAGACCTGGTCGCTGCTGGACCATGCCGACACGCTGTACCAGCACAGCGGCGGGCTCTTCGACATCACCTCAGGCGTGCTGCGCCGCGTGTGGGACTTCAAGGCCGGTGTGCCACCCAGCGACAAGGCCCTGGCGGAAGTGCTGCCCTTGATCGACTGGCGCAGCGTGCAGCGCGAAGGCCGCACCGTACGCCTGCCCCAAGCCGGCATGGAAATCGACTTCGGCGGCTTCGGCAAAGAGTACGCGGCCGACCGCGCCGGCACGCTGCTGCAAACCCGCGGCGTGCAACACGGCTACGTGAACCTGGCGGGCGACATGCGCGTCATCGGCCCACGCCCCAACGGCACGCCCTGGCGCATGGGCATCCAACACCCGCGCAAGGCCAGCACGCTCATTGCCCACCTGCCCGTGGCCCAAGGCGGCCTGGCCACCAGCGGTGACTACGAGCGCTACTTCGAGCACGCCGGGCAGCGCTATTGCCATGTGCTTCACCCGCGCACGGGCATGCCGGTGAACTTCTGGCAAAGCGTCAGCGTGCTGGCGCCGCTGGCGGTGATGGCCGGCACGTGCAGCACCATCGCCATGCTGATGCAGGCCCAGGCGCTTGAGTTTCTTGACACGGCGGGGGTGAGCTACCTCGCCATCGACGCGCTCGGCGCGGTGCACATGAAGAGCTTGGCGCTCGACGTGAGCACAGCCTAACGAACTAACGACACGGACCCCCATGGCCACCTTCAACGGCACCGCAGGCAACAACCTATGGGTCATCATCGAACCCGGCAACGTCACCATCGACGGGCGCGGCGGCATCGACACGGTGGAGTTCGGCACCTCCTTGCGTTCCAGCTACGACATCTACGTGACACCCGACGGCGCTGTGCATGTCGACTCGATCTCCGGCGCCAGCGGTGCAAGCGCCTTGCTCAAGAGCACCTTCTTCAACATCGAGTTCCTGGTTTTCGATAGCAAACGCGACAGGCTGGACGTGGCCGTGCTGGTGGGCGACATCAGCCCGCCCACAGTGGCTTTCAGCGACGACACGCCGGGCGTGGCCAGCGGACCGGTGACGTACACGCTGAGCTTCAACGAAGCGGTGGTGGGCCTGGCGCCGGAGGCCTTTGACGTGACACAAGGGCGCATCGTCTCGGTCAGCGGCGGCGGCGCGCAATGGAGCGTGGTGGTGGTACCCACGGCGGGCAGCGAAGGAAGCATCGGCCTCACGCTCAAGAGCGCGGGCGTGGTGGACGCGGCGAACAACCCCATCGCCACCGTAAGCGCTGCCGCCCAGCCTTTCGACACCCTGGCGCCACGATTGCTGAGCGGCAACCCGGCCTTTGGCGAGCGCAGCATCGAGCTCGGCGTGACACCCTCGCTAACGTTCAGCGAGAGCGTGCAGCGAGGCAGCGGCAACATCAGCCTCGTCGACGGCGCGGGCAACACCATCGAAACCTTCGACGCTGCTACCAGCCCGCGCCTGAGCTTCAGCGGAACGACGCTGACGCTTGACCCGACGCGTGACCTGGCCGGTGGCACGACCTACAGCCTGGCCTTCGGCAGTCAGAGCCTGCGAGACGCCGCAGGTAATCCGCTCGCCAGCCTGGGCCTGGCGCCGTACAGCTTTACCAGCTCGCCAGCGTCCACCGCCACGGCGCTCTTTGGCACGCGGCTTGCCGAGACGCTGACGCCAGCGGCCAGCGTGCTTGGCGTCGACGGCTTGGGCGGCATCGACAGCGCCACACTGCCAGGCAACATCGCGGCGTACCGCACATCCAGCAGCGCCGCAGGCTTCAAGCTCACGGCGTTGGACGGCACACGCAACCACACCTTCAGCCAGGTCGAGCGCCTGGTCTTCGACGACAAGCGTCTGGCCATCGACCTCGACGGCAACGCCGGCACCACCGCCAAGATCCTGGGTGCCGTGTTCGGCCGCGAGTCAGTAGCTAACGCCAGCTTTGTGGGGATTGGCCTGAGCCTGCTCGACGCCGGCATGAGCTACGTCGACCTGATGCAGCTGGCGCTCAACGCGCGCATCGGCGCCACGGCCAGCCACGGCGCCGTCGTCGAGCTGCTCTACAGCAACGTCATCGGTGTACCCCCGCCGCCCGACGCCCTGGCCAACTTCGTCAGCCTGCTCGACAGCAAGGCGTTCACGCCCGCCACGCTTGGCGTGCTGGCGGCCGACACCGACTTCAACAAAGTCGCTGTTGACCTGGTCGGCCTGGCGCAAAGCGGCCTGCCTTTCGTGCCCGCGTAAGCGCGCGGCGCGCGGCTACGATGCGCGGCCAGGCGCCACGCAGGCGCGTTGAAAGCCGCCCATGTCCACCCCGTCCACCCTGCAAAGTTTCATCGCCGGCCGCTGGCTCGGCAGCGCGCCGGCCACCGTGCTCGCGAGCGCCATCAACGGCCGCACGGTGTGCCACACGCACGCTGAGACGATTGATTTCGATGAGGCGGCAACACACGCGCGGCGGGTTGGCGTGCCGGCGCTGATGTCGATGAACTTTCAGGAGCGCGCGGCGCGGCTCAAGGCTTTGGCCAACCACCTGCAGGAACACAAAGAATCGCTGTACGCGCTCTCAGCCCACACGGGCGCGACACGCAACGACGGTTGGGTCGACATTGAAGGCGGCAGCGGCACGCTCTTCGCCTACGCCAGCCTGGGTGCCGCCGAGCTGCCTTCGGGCAACGTGCTGCACGAAGGCCCTCCGCTTGCTCTGGGCAAAAAGGGTGGCTTCGCCGGCACCCACATCCTCGTGCCACGCGGCGGCGTGGCGGTGCACATCAACGCCTTCAACTTCCCCGTCTGGGGCTTGCTGGAAAAGTTCGCGCCGAGCTTTCTGGCCGGCATGCCCTGCCTCGTCAAGCCCGCTTCGGCCACGAGTTATTTAACGGAAGCAGCAGTGCGCCTGATGCAGGCCTCGGGCCTCTTGCCTGACGGCGCCTTGCAGCTCGTCATCGGCGGCACGGGCGACTTGTTGGACCGGCTTGACGGCCAGGATGTCGTGACCTTCACCGGCTCGGCCGACACCGCCGCCAAGCTGCGCGTGCACGCCAACCTGGTGCGCCACAGCGTGCCTTTCAACGCCGAAGCCGACTCGCTGAACTGCGCGGTGCTCGGCCCTGACGCCGCGCCCGGCACGCCCGAGTTCGATCTCTTCGTGAAAGAGGTGGTGCGCGAGATGACGGTCAAGGCCGGGCAGAAATGCACCGCCATCCGCCGCGCCATCGTGCCGCGCGCGCTGCTCGACGCTGTGGCCAGCGCACTGCGCGAACGCCTGGCCAAAGTGATCGTCGGCGACCCAGCGCTAGAGGCCGTGCGCATGGGCGCACTGGCTTCCCGCGCGCAGCAGGCCGACGTCGGCGAGCGCTTGGCGATGCTGGCGCGAGACAGCGAAATCATCGTCGGCGCTCGCGACGGCTTTGCGCCGCAGGGCGAGGGCGTAGACGGCGGCGCCTTCTTCGCCCCCACACTCCTACTAACGCACAAAGTACATGCCGGCGCCGCGGTTCATGAGATCGAAGCCTTCGGCCCCGTCAGCACGCTGATGCCTTACGACGACATCGACGAAGCTGTGGCCATTGCGGCGCGCGGCCGTGGCAGCCTGGTCGGCACGCTGGTGACACACGACACGGCGGTGGTTGCACGCGTGATCCCGGCCATGGCCGCCTGGCACGGCCGGCTCTTGGTTCTGGATCGCGAAGCCGCCGTCGAATCCACCGGCCACGGCTCACCGCTGCCCTTGCTCAAACACGGCGGCCCCGGCCGCGCGGGTGGTGGTGAAGAACTCGGCGGCCTGCGCGCCGTGACCCACTACCTGCAACGCGCGGCCGTGCAGGGCTCGCCCAGCATGCTGACAGCGGTCACCGGCGAGTACGTGCGCGGCGCGCGGGTCACCGAAGCCGACATTCACCCCTTCCGCAAGTACTTCGACGAGCTGCACATCGGCGACAGCCTGCTGACCCACCGCCGCACGGTGAGCGAAGCCGACATCGTCAACTTCGGCGGCATCTCGGGCGACTATTTCTACATGCACTTCGACGAGATCGCGGCGAAGGACAGCGCGTTTGGCAAGCGCATCGCCCACGGCTACTTTGTGCTCTCAGCCGCAGCGGGCCTTTTCGTGTCACCCGCGCCGGGGCCGGTGCTGGCCAACTACGGCCTGGACACGCTGCGCTTCGTCAAACCGGTGGCCATTGGCGACACCATCCGCGCCCGCCTCACCGCCAAGCGCAAGACCGCAAGACCGCCGCGCAAAGACCAGCCCGCCCAAGGCGTGGTGGCCTGGGATGTGCAGGTGACTAACCAGTTAGATGAGGTGGTGGCCAATTACGACATCCTGACGCTGGTGTTGCGGCGGCCGGCTGCTTGATCTAGTGTGGTGCGCTCGAAGTCTCTGAACGTATCGCCGTCGGGGAATGTCGGCTTGACCACGGGCCGGTCTCACGCTGCCGGCCAGCAGCTGACGGTGGCTGCGGGCAGCTGACCATGCGCAACCTGGGCATCCAGGACACGCGGTTCAAGCTCGGCATCTACACCCAGACGAGGCTGCTGGGTGGCGGTGGCGGCGATGCGGATGCCACGGTGGCACTGCTGACGGGCTCGACCAAGGCCTGAGGCGCCTGGGGCGCCTGGGGCGAGCAGACCACCCGGGCAACGCGACAATCCCCTCGATGAGAGTGGATCCAAGACTGAGTCGGCTGGTGGCCTGGGTGGCTGCCGGCGTCGCAATCATCGGGGCGCCCGCCCTCGCGACAGTCACACCGTTCATCGATGCGGCGGGGCTGCTGGCCCCGGGGCTACGCCTCGGCACGCTCATGGCCTACCTGGGAGAGCCGCCCGCCAGCGAGGTGCGTCCCGAGGTCCGCGATGGCGGCAAGACCCACGGCGGCGAGCTGCTGCACGCCTACCCCGCGCTGGGTCTGGCGTTTCTGATCGAACGTGAGCAGCGCGCGGCACGCGACCCGGCGATCTCTGCGCTGTACGCGCGCCCGCCATGGAGCGGCTTGTCGGCCAATCGCGTGATGCCCGCCTTGACTCTGGGCAAGGCGCCCGTGCGGCCCATGCCGGCCCCGCGTCCCGGCGAGCCATCTCAGCCGCATCTGGGCATGGACGGTGCGACGCTGCGGGCCATGGCAGCAGCTCGCTATCGCGTCGTCGAGCAGCGCCTGCAGAACGGTTCCGGGTCGCTCACGCTGGCGGCGGCCGCTGACCGGCGTCCCCCGCCGTGGCGGACGCTCACCGTGTACCTGCGTGACGATCAAGTGGTGGGCCTCGACTTTCGCAACGACGCCGCCAGCGCGACATCCGGCCCGATCGCCCACGCCTTGCGCTGGACGGCGGCCTCGCTCATCGTGCTGTTGGCGCTGGCCACCCATGTCCTGCTGCCCCGACTGCTGCCGCGTCTGGTGGCACGGGCGCGTGCCATCGACGAGGCTCAGCCGACCCTGCGCGGCGCCTCGCTGTGGGGTTTGCGCCTGACCGGCCTGGTGCTGCTTGGCATCGGCGGCTGGCTGCTCGCCAGCCAGGTGGGATATCTGTATGTGTCGTCATCAGCGATCACGCTTTTCGAGGGCCCGCTGGCGCGCTTCGGCGGCGCCGTGCTGTTGGTGTTGGGTGCGTTGATGGTGTTCGTGCCGCGCCTGCGCTACCAGCCGATGCAGCGCCTCGTCGGCACCCTGTGGGTGGCGGCGCTGTTCGCCGCGGCCTGGGTCGGCGGGTTGCTGCCGCAGTGGCCCTTGTGAGGGTCGGTGCGGGCGCTCACCTTCCGGGCCTCGGCGCATGCGCGACCGACCGCTTCGGGACGACGTTAGTTCACGGAAGCGTATGTCGCTGAAGGGTCGTGAAGAGTCCCTCGCCCCGCTGCACGAAAGCAGACTCCCGGTCTCGTCGGTGCCCACTGCTGTAGCCCGATCGATAAGTACAGAACAGGGCGGCGCACCACGCTGGCTCCGCTTGCGCCGAGCCTGCGGTCAGACGAGCGATAGCGGCAACAAACGCGGCAGCGATAGTGGCAGCAAAGGCGCGCCAAACGAACAACCAACGCTCTCGCCGCAGAGCCGAGGCTGGGCTGGCCGGTGCGGGCAGTCAGCGAGTGGCGCCGGAAGAGATTCGGCCTTGGGTCGGCGCGTGTACTCACGCGCTTCCATAACTAGACCGTCGAACGTGTCTGAGCGTAGAGAGCGCAGCGAACGCAGCGAGTTGTTCGACGCGACGCAAGGGCGGAGCTCTGGAGGGCAGTCGGTACCTCCGACCGCCGCTTGCGCCCGCACCGGCCAGCCCAGCCTCGGCTTTGCCGCCACAGACGCCGGATGCAACACTCCACTCGCCGGGACGTCGAGGCGCTGGGGCGCGGGGGCGCCAACTTTAACCTTGCATTTATGGAGTCCAACTCCATAATTGCAAGCATGTTTTCCCGCCTCCACCTTGCAAGCCTCGAAGCCGACCTAGACGACGCCCCTGCGCTGGCGCTGCTCGGCCCACGCCAGATCGGCAAGACCACGCTGGCCTTGGCGCTGGCGGCCACTCGCCCTTCGGTCTACCTCGACTTGCAGTCCCCCGCCGACCGCGCCAAGCTCGCCGCGCCCGAGCTTTACCTGCGTGACCACGCCGACAAGCTGGTGATCCTGGACGAGATTCAGCGCGCCCCCGACCTCTTCCCGGTGCTGCGTGGCTTGATCGACGCGCAGCGCCGCAGCGGGCGCCGCGGGGGCATGTACCTACTGCTGGGCTCGGCGTCGATGGCGCTGATGCAGCAGTCGGGCGAGTCGCTGGCCGGGCGCATCGCTTACCGCGAGCTGCCGGCGCTCACGGTGCTGGAAACCGGCGACCTTGCAGCCAACGCCTTGTGGCTACGCGGTGGTTTTCCAGAGAGCCTGCTGGCCCGCGACGACACGCGCAGCTACCGCTGGCGCCACGACTTCATCCGCACCTACCTTGAGCGCGACGTGCCGCAGTTTGGCCGTCGCATCGCCGCTGAAACCCTTCGCCGCTTCTGGACCATGCTGGCCCACCACCAAGGCGGCGTGCTCAACGCCGCAGCACTGGCCAGCAGCCTGGGCGTGGACGGCAAGACCATCGCCGCGTGGCTGGACCTGATGGTCGACCTGCTGCTCGTGCGGCGCCTGCTGCCATGGAACGAAAACACCGGCAAGCGCCTCGTCAGGTCGCCCAAGGTTTATGTGCGAGACAGTGGCCTGGTGCATGCCTTGCTGGGCTTGGGTGACATGAACGCGCTGCTCGGCCACCCGGTGGTGGGTGCGAGCTGGGAGTGTTTCGTCATCGAGAACCTGCTCAACGTGGCGGCCTTGGCGGGCCCGCAGATCGAGGCCTCGTACTACCGCTCGTCTGCGGGCGCCGAGATCGACCTGCTCTTGCGTTGGCCCGACGGCCGCACCTGCGCCATCGAAGTCAAACGCAGCCTCGCCCCCAAGCTCGAGCGCGGCTTCTATTCGGCCTGCGAACACGTGCAGCCGGCCGCGCGCTTTGTGGTCTACCCGGGCAGCGAGCGCTACCGCCTGCAAGCAGATGTCGAGGCCATTTCGCTGGCCGAGCTGGCAGCGCTGATCAACCCGCTGGCGCCACGCGCGCCGGCGTGATCAGGCCACTGGCCGCGACAGGTACACGCCCTCTCGCCCCACGATGGGCTCGCGCGTGGGCATGAGGATGGTGCAGTCGTCGCACGGCGCGCGAATCTCGTCGCCGCCGTCGGTGGCAATGAGCTCGCCCTTGACAAACGTCTCAAAGCCGACTAAGGGCCGAGTAAAGCGGAAGTCGGCGTGCTTCACGACCCAGGTTTGCAGGAGCTCGAAGCGTTGTTGCGGCGCTTTGGCTGGCGCCACGTCATCACGCTGAATGAGGCCGAAATGCGCGATGAAGTCTTTGGCCACTTCGATCGCCAGGTCGCTGGAGCTTTGCAGGAAGTGCTGGCCGCACTCCACAACTACGGACACACCGTGAAAGTCGTCGTGGCTGTGGCGGTCGTGGGCTATGAGCGGCGTACCCGAGCTCATGCCGCCGGGCATCACCAGGTGCACGCTGGGCCGCCCGATGCTCAGTGCCGCCGCGCCATTGCGCTCGTGTTGTGCGTAGACCCAGAAAGGCTGCACCGCCTGGCTGGTGGAGTGGATGTCGAGGATGTGGTCGGCTGCGGCCACCACCGGGCGCAGCTCGCGCGCACGCCGCAGCTCGGGGCTGTTCTCGGGGCCGTCGAGCCAAGCACTCGACCAGATGCGGTTCAGGTTGTGCACGAGCTGGCGGCTCTCAAAGGGCTTGTCCACCGAGAAGCTTTGATAGGCCTCGACATTGGCGAAGCTGATGGTCAGCGTGCCGATACTGGGGCGCACCCCGTGGTCCAGCAAATGCGTGGCGGCCGTCATGCCGCAGAACTCGTTGCCATGCGTCAGTGCATTGACGAGCACGTGCGGCCCGGGCTTGCCCGACTCAAAGCGGTGCACGTAGTCGATGCCGACGTTGCCGCGCTTGTAGGGCGACAAGTCGCGTGGCAGCACTTCGAAGGCGGGCGTTTGCATAGGGTCTCAATCAGGGGTCAGGGGCGCGCAAAATGTACCGCAGCCACCTCACCGACCTGGAGCCGCGCCTTGTCCACGACCTTGCCAAACGCCACCGTCAACACCGACATCGACATCCCCAGCCTGGACGCCATCCGCGCCAACCGCGCGCGCTTAGGTACACGCATCGTCACCACGCCCGTGCGTCTGCTCGTGCATGACGCGCTGGCTGAAGCTGTCGGCGCCAGCACGCAGGTCTGGCTCAAGGAAGAGCTTTTCCAGCGCACCGGCAGCTTCAAGCCGCGCGGCGCGCTCACCGTCATGCTGGACCTGGACGCGGCAGCGCTCAAGCGAGGCGTCACCGGTGTCTCAGCCGGCAACCACGCCATCTCACTGGCCTGGTGCGCGCGCCTGCTGGGCAGCAGCGCCAAGGTGGTGATGCCACAAAGCGCCAACCCCTATCGCGTGCAGATGTGCCGCGACATGGGCGCCGAAGTTGTGCTGGTGGCTAACGTTCATGATGCGTTCACACGCGTGCGTGAGATCGAGGCCAGCGAAGGCCGCGTTTTTGTGCACCCCTTTGAAGGCCCGAAGACGGCGCTGGGCACGGCCACCCTGGGGCTGGAGTTCATCGAACAAGTGCGCGCGCTGGGCAGCGAGCTGGACGCGCTGATCGTCGCCGCTGGCGGCGGCGGCCTCACCGGCGGCGTGGCCTGCGCGGTGAAGCAACTCAGCCCGGCCACGAAGGTCTATGTCGTCGAGCCCGAAGGCGCGGACAGCCTGAGCCGCAGCTTCAAGGCCGGCTCACCGCAGGCGCTGGAACGTGTCGACACCATTGCCGACTCGCTGGGCTCACCACGCTGCGAGCCCTACTCGTTTGCACTGAACCGGCGCTTCGTCGACGAGGTGGTGCTGGTGAGCGACGCGCAAATCCGCGACGCCATGCGCCTGACCTTCAGCGCCGCCAAGCTCGCGGTTGAACCCGCAGGTGCTGCCGCACTGGCCGCGCTGATGTTCCCGCTGCGCACGCGGCTGCAAGGCCAGCGCGTGGGGCTGGTGGTGTGCGGCGCGAACATCGACGCGGCCACGTTTGCCAAGCACTTGCTGGGCTGAGCGGCTATGCCGTCACCGCCTGTGCCTGCAATGCCTGGTCGATCTCCGTCGCCGTCACCGGGCGCCCGAATAGGTAGCCCTGCGCCATGGGGCAGCCCAGCGCCAGCAAGGTGCCGGCCTGCAGCTCATCTTCCACGCCTTCGGCCACGACCTCCAGCTCAAGCGCATACGCCACCCGCAGCGTGGCGCTGACCAAGGCTTTTTGATAGTCGCTGTGCACGATGGCGGTCATGAAGCTGCGGTCGATCTTCACCACGTCCAGCGGCATGCGGTCCAGCGTCGACAGTGACGAGTAGCCGGTACCGAAGTCGTCCAGCGAAAGGCTCACGCCCAGGCGGCGCAGGGCTTGCAGCGCGCCAATCAGCGTGTCGTCTTGTGCCGCCACCGACTCGGTGATTTCCAGGCGCAGCGCCTGCGCAGGCAGGCCAGTCTCTTGCAGGATCTGCGCCACGCTGGCGGTCAGGGTGGCGTCGGCCAGTTGCAGCCGCGACAGGTTCACCGAGACCGTGCGCAAGGCCTGTTCACCGTGCTGCTGGCGCCAGCGCACCATGTCGATGCAAGCGCGGCGCAGCACCAGCAAGCCCAGCGCCTGAATGAGGCCACGCTCTTCGGCCAGGGCAATGAATTCAATCGGCGGCACCACGCCTTTGTAGGGGTGGCGCCAACGCACCAGCGCCTCGACCCCAACCCAGGCGCGCGTGCTCATGTGAACGATGGGCTGGTACAGCACAAAGAGCTCGTCATTGCGGCCCAGCGCCACACGCAACTCGGCCTCCAGGTCGAGCGCTCGGCGCACGCGCTCGTGCATGTCCTTGCTGTACACCACCGCGCGGTTGCGGCCGCGGCGCTTGGCCTCGTACATCGCGATGTCGGCGTTGCGCAGCAGCGTCTCGGGGTCGTCCGCGCCAGCCTGGCTGATGCAGATGCCGATGCTGGCCGAGCTCTGGATGCTTTGGCCCAACAAGCGATAAGGCTGCGCCAGCACCACCAGCAAGTGCTCGGCCACGCGCTCGGCGTCAGCGGCGTCACGCAGAGGGTGCAGCAGCACGACAAATTCGTCGCCACCCAGGCGCGCGAGCTGGGCTGCGGGGCTGCTCACGCGCGCGATGTCCTGCGCCGGGTGGACGGCCGCGCAGATGCGCTCGGCGGTCTGGCGCAGCAGCTCGTCACCGGCCTCATGCCCCAGGCTGTCGTTGATGAGCTTGAAGTGGTCGATGTCCAGCACCAGCAGCGCCAGTGCGGCTGCTGGGACGGGTGCGTCCGTCGCCGGCGCGGTGCAGCGCAACAGCGTGCGTTGCAGGGCGACACGGTTGGGCAAGCCCGTCAGCGCATCGGTGTGCGCGGCGTTGGCGAGCTCCACCTCAAGCTGCTTGCGGTGCGCGATGTCGATGTGCACGCCGACCACGCGCAGCGGCTGTTGCTCGCTACCGCGCTCGACCACCGCCCCGGCGGCCATGATCCAGTGCCAGGCACCGCTCTTGTGGCGCATGCGGAACTCGACCCGATACAGCTGCGAGGCGTCGGCCAGGTGCCCGTTGAGCGCCCTTTGTGCCAACGGCAAGTCATCGGGGTGCATCAGCGCTCGCCAGCTCGCCACGTTTTGCGCAATCTCGTCGGGGCCATAGCCGAGCATGGCCAGCCAGCGATCGTTGAAGCGCAACTGGCCCGTGCCGACGCCCAACTCCCAGGTGCCCAGGCCTGCCGCGTCGACGGTGACGTCAATCATGCGGCGCTGCGCATTGACCTCGGTCACGTCAGCGAAGCTGGCCACCACGCCCGTGGTCGCGCCGTCGGGCGCCTTCAGCAGCTCGGTGTTGACTTGCAGCCAGCGGCGTTGGCCGTTGGGCAAGCGCAGACCGATCTGCACGTTTTGCAAGGCCTCGCCGCCACGCAGGGTGGCCATGACCGGCATCTCGTGCGTCTGGAGCTCGCGTCCCGTCACGTCAATCGCGGCCCAGGCGGGGTGGTTGCAGCCCAGGCCGATCAAGCCCCCGGGCTCGGCCCCCAGCAATTGCTCAGCGCGCTCGTTGTTATGCGAGATGACACCGTCTTCCGTCAGCACCACCACGCCGCCGGGCATGGACTTCCACAGCGCCGACAAGCGCTCGCGTTCGAGCACCAGGCTGGTGATGTCGGTCTGCACGCCGCTGAAACCTGTCAGCACACCTTTGTCGTTATGAAAGGGCTGGACTTCCAGCCGCACCCAGTAGTCCTGGCCGAGCTTGTGCTGATTGCGCAGCTCCAGCACCACGGCCGTGCCGTTGTTCACCGCGTCATGCAGCCGCCCACGCGCCAGCACCGAGCTGCGTGGTGAGCGCAGCAGATCGCCAGGCTTCTTGCCCAGCAACTCGGCCACGGTGTAGCCGCTCTGGGCTTCAAAGGCCGGGTTGGCCCAGGTCGCCAGGCCCTTGGCGTCGCTCAGGATGATGACGCTTTCGGTGCGCTTGGCCAGCAGCGACAGCGGCGCGAGCTGGCGGTTGCGGCGCTGCACTTCGTGGTGCTCGTGCAGCGCGCTGCGTTTGAGCGCGCCATAGGCCAGCACGCCCCCGACTGCGGCCGACGCCAGGGCCATGACCAGCATGTTCAGTGCGCGCTCTTGGTCGGTGCTCGCCCACCACCAGCCTGCGGCCAAGGCACCCGCCAGCAAGGCGGTCGACGCCAGCACCAGGTTTCGGCGTGCGCGCCCTAAAGGCGGCTGCATAGTCAGAGCCATGGGTGCGCGCGTTGGCATGGTCTCAGGCGACACTGGACCGAGCTGCTACGGCCGCACACGCCGGCTGGCGGGGGCCGCACGGCCTTGTTTGTCGATGGTGGGGCCCGTAGGCACCGACTGAGGCCGGCGCCTCGTGCGTCGCTGTGTTCCTGCGCGCCACCACCCCGGCTGCGGGCATGGCTACCCACAACGGGCGGTCGGAGACGCGGGCGAAACGCACGTTGGAGGCCTCGAGGTCGGCAGCGCTGGCGGACAGGGGCATTCAGTACTCCGGCGCAAGAAGGATGCGGTCAATAAATTGTCCGCCGTGCGCACAACTATCTTCAGCCAAAGCGATGGGGTTTCACCCTGCAATCGTCTAGTCAGTAGCGTGTGCTTACGCCAATGCGGACCCAGCACCATCAGTCGGGACTAAGACTTTGCATGACCTGCTCGGAGTGACATCAAGCGTCAGATCTCGCCGCGACTGCGACGCGAGCATTACGATGTCTCAGCCGCCCACGATGCCCTGTGCGTACAGGTCCGTCACATGTGCGTCGCTGTAGCCCAGCGTCCGAAGCAAGTCGCGACTGTGTTCGCCCAGAGAGGGCGGCCCCAAACGCACGCCCAGGCGTTGGCCGTCGATCGCTAGCGGCAAGAGTGCCGTGCGTGTTTCGACGACGCGCGCCGCGCCGCTGGCGTCAGCGGGAATGTGCATCGGCGCCAGGCCGCCGGTGGCGTTCAAGTGCGGGTCATCAAACAAATCCTGCGGCCGCGTAATGGGTGCGAAGGGCAGGCCCACGCGCTCAAAACGCGCTGAGAGCTCGGCAGCAGCAAACGGCGCCAGGCGCTCACGCAGCAGCGGGATCATCCAGTCGCGCGCCTGCACACGTTGGTTGTTAGACATCAAGCGTGCATCGGCCTTCAAGTCGGCAAAACCGAACTCGGCGCAGAAGATGGCCCACTGCGTGTCGCTCACAGCGGCGAGGAAGATCTGCTCGTCGTCTTTCACCGTGAAGACGTCGTACACCGCCCAGGCGCTGATGCGGCTGGGCATGGGCGCGGCGGGTTTGCCGGTCACTGCGAACTGCATCATGTGCTGTGCCACCAGCAGCACGTTGTTCTCGAAGAGGGCGCTTTGTACTTCGCCACCCTTGCCGGTAGCGTCGCGCCGACGCAGCGCGGCCAGCACACCGATGGCGCCGAACATGCCGCCCATGATGTCGTTGACGCTGGTGCCCGCGCGCAGCGGGCGGCCTTCGGGGCCGGTCATGTAGGCCAGGCCGCCCATCATCTGCACGACTTCATCAAGGGCTGTGCGGTGGTCGTACGGGCCGGGCAAAAAGCCCTTGTGCGAGACATAGATGAGGCCCGGGTTGAGCTTGGCGAGTGCTGTCGCGCCCAGGCCCAGCTTGT
>JANMMH010000384.1:0-13947 GCA_031373055.1 Rubrivivax sp.
GCGTTGAGCATGCCGGGCAGTTGCAAGTCAGTGCCGTAAATCTGCTTGCCGTTGGTCTTCTCCACGGTGTCCAGGCGCGCTAGGCGTTTACCGCTGAGCTTCCAGTCCTTGGGGTCCTTCAGAGTGATCTCGGTGGGCGCCGTGAGCTGTGCCGCCGCCGCCGTCAAGCGGCCGTAACTCGCCTTGCGCCCACTGGCGGTGTGGCTCACCACACCCAGTGCCGCCGTGCATTCACTGACGGGCACTTTCCATTCATTGGCTGCCGCCTGCACCAGCATCATGCGTGCGGCCGCGCCACCTTTGCGCACGTAGTCGTGGCTCTCGCGGATGCCCCGGCTGCCGCCGGTGCTGAAGTTGCCCCAGACACGTTTGCGCGCAAGGTTCTGGCCCGGCGTGGGGTACTCGGTGCTGACGCGCGCCCAGTCGCATTCCAGCTCTTCGGCCACGAGTTGGGCCAGGCCGGTGAGCGCGCCTTGGCCCATCTCGCTGCGCGCGATGCGGATGATCACGCGTTCATCAGGCTGCACCACCACCCAGGCGTTGATCTCAGCGGGCGCGGCGCTGCCTTGTGCGGCGGCGTGCAGCGGGAAGCCGATGACCAGCGAGCCGGCGGCCGCGCTGCCCAGGAATTCGCGTCGGTTCAGATTGAGTTCCATCACGCGCTCCTCACCACATGCACGATGTCCAGACCCGCGCTGGTGCGGTCTCCGGCGGCTTGTTTGATGGCCGCGCGCACGCGGTTGTAGGTGCCACAGCGGCAGATGTTGGTCATGGCGGCGTCGATGTCGGCGTCGCTCGGCCGCGGCTTGATGCGCAGCAGTGCGGCCGCCGCCATCAACATGCCGCTTTGGCAGTAACCACACTGCGGTACATCGTTGGCGACCCAGGCTTTTTGCAACGCATGGCTGCTAGTGGGCGAGAGGCCCTCGATGGTGACCACCTTCTGCGCGGGCTGCACGGCAGACACCGGCAGCACACAGCTGCGCACAGGCGCGCCGTCGATGTGCACGGTGCACGAGCCGCACAGGGCGACACCGCAGCCGTACTTCGTGCCGGTCAGGCCAAGTTGTTCGCGCAGCACCCACAAGAGTGGGGTGTCGGCTTCGGCGTGTGCGTGCGCACCTGGCCGTTGACGTTCAAGGTGGACATTCGCAGCTCCTTTGACGGTTTGAGAAATCGTAGCTTCGGGCGATTACATGCGCCGATGCGCCAGTGCCGGCAGCTGCTGGCGCACGTCATGGATGCGCGCGGCATCCACCTCACCCATCACCACACCCTCGCCTTCCGGCAAGAGCTCAACGATATCGCCCCAGGGGTCGATGAGCTGGCTGTGGCCCCATGTACGTCGGCCGTTAGCGTGCGTGCCGCCTTGCGCGGCGGCCAGCACGTAGCACTGGTTCTCGACAGCGCGGGCGCGCAGCAGCAAGTCCCAGTGCGCGCGGCCGGTGGTGTAGGTAAAGGCCGAGGGCACGACGATGAGGTCACAAGGCGGCTGCATCAGCGCGCGGTAGAGCTCGGGGAAGCGCAGGTCGTAGCACACCGACAAGCCCACACGCAGCGCGCCCATCTGCAGCGCCAGCGGCTGCGTGCCGGCCTGCAGCACGCGCCCTTCGTCGTAGCGCTCGCGGCCGTTGTCGAACGCGAACAGGTGGATCTTGTCGTAGCGCGGCAGCGCCACGCCGTCGGGGCCATAGCTGCAGCAGCTGTTGAGCACGCGCGCCGGGTCGGCGTTGCCGGTCGTACGCAAGGGCAGCGTGCCGCCGATGAGCCACAGACCCAGGCTGCGTGCGGTCTCGCTCAGGAACTGCTGGATGGGCCCGTCACCGGGCGCTTCGGCCACGCGCAACTTGTCGTCGTCTCGCAGTCCCAGCAGACAGAAGTATTCGGGCAGGAGTGCGAGCTTGGCGCCGGCATCAGCCGCACGTTGCAGCAAGACGCCTGCCGCACGCAGGTTCTGCGCGACCTCGGGCGTCGAGATCATCTGGATGGCTGCAACCTTCATCGGTGCGGGCTTTCTTTGGGCGGGAGGCTGCGGCGGGCGCGTCGGGCAGAATGCCCGCGCACAGCACGCTTGCGACAAGCCTAGCACGGCCCCTCGCGCACCCATGACCGAAGCCCCCGTCGATTCCGCCATCGCCACGCCCAGCGTCCGCGCCGACCATTCGCGCTTCGTGCAGCGCGTGCGACGTCGCTACGCGGCCGAACTCGGCGCACTCCCGCCTGGCGCGCCTGACGCCGCTGCCATCACCACCCTGGTGGCCCGCATGCAGCAAGGCGGGCGAGATCTCGGTGCGGCCTTGCGAGTCGTGCGCCAACTCGTGCTTGAACGCCTGGCGGTGCTGGACGTCGAACAGGCCGCGCCGCTGGCCATCATCACCAGCACCATGACGGCGCTGGCCGAGGCCACGCTGGAGCTGGCGCTGGCGCAAGCCCGGACGGACGCGGATGAACGCCACGGGGCGCCGCTGGACAACGCTGGCGCATGCATCGACTTCTGGATCGTCGGCATGGGCAAGCTCGGTGCGCGCGAGCTCAATGTCTCGTCGGACATCGACCTCATCTACGTCTACGAAAGCGACGGCCACTGCGCGGGCGCGCGCCCAATATCTGCGCACGAGTACTTCACGTTTGTGGCCAAACGCTTGCAAACGCTGATCGGCGACACCAACGACGACGGTTTCGTCTTTCGCATGGACCTCGCACTTCGCCCCAACGGCAATTCAGGCCCGCCCATGGTCAGCCTGGCCATGCTTGAGGAGTATTTGCAGGCCCAGGGCCGCGAGTGGGAGCGTTTCGCCTGGCTCAAGAGCCGCGTGGTGGCGCCGCAAGCCGCTGTCAGCAGCGGCCGGGCGTTAGCACTGCGTGCGCTCATCACGCCCTTTGTGTACCGCCGCTACCTTGATTACGGTGTGCTCGAAGGCTTGCGCCAGCTGCACCAGAAGATCCGCGACGAAGCGCAGCGCCGCGCCGCCGGGCGGCCCGAGCGTGCCAACGATGTGAAACTCTCACGCGGGGGCATTCGCGAGATCGAGTTCATCGTGCAGCTGATGCTGGTGGTGCGCGGCGGCACCTTCCCCGAAATCCGCACGCGCTCGACACTGCGCGCCTTGCAGCGCCTGGTCGCACATGGCCTGATGAGCGAGGCGACGGCGCAAGCGCTGGCCAGCGGCTACGAATTCTTGCGTCGCGTAGAGCACCGCATCCAGTACCTGGACGACCAGCAAACGCACCTGCTCCCCACACAAGACGCCGACCTGGCCTGGATCGCCCACAGCATGGCCCTGCACGGCAATGCCGGCGCTTGCGCGTTGCTGGAGCGCCTGGGCGAGGTGCGTGAGCTGGTGGCGTCGGAGTTCGACGCGCTCTTACGCGACGGCCGTTCACCTGCGGTGCAAAACAGCGACGCGCCCTGCCGCAATTGCGGCCCCGGCCCCGAGCCTGTGGACTCAGAATCATTGTTGGCCAGCCTGCCCGCAGCGCTGGCCCAGCGCCTGCGGCCCTGGGCCGACCACCCACGCGTGGCAGCACTGCGCCCCGAGAGCCGCCTGCGCCTGGGCCGCTTGATGCAGAAGACCGCGATGTGCATGCACGACGGCAGCTGCACACCGGAAGGTGCGCTGCGTTTTGTCGACTGGGTCGAGCCGCTTCTGCGCCGCGAAAGCTACCTGGCGCTGCTGGTCGAACGCCCCGAAGTCCACAAGCGCCTGCTGCGCCTGCTGGGCCTGGCGCGCTGGCCTATGCAGTACCTGATGCGCCACCCCGGCGTCATCGACGAGCTTGCCGATGAGCGGCTGCTGCACGAACGCTTCGAGCGCGAAGCCTTTGTCGACGAGCTTCAAACACGGCGCGCGGCCTGGCAACGCAGCGGCGAGGCCGACGAAGAGCAACTACTCGACACGCTGCGCCGCGCGCACCACGCCGAGGTCTTTCGCACGCTGGTGCGTGATGTCGAAGGCAGCATCAGCGTCGAGCAGGTGGCCGACGAGCTTTCGGCCCTGGCCGACGCCGTGCTCAGCACCGCCATGACCTGGGCCTGGGGCCTGCACAAGCAGCGCCACCGCGAGGTGCCGGGGCTGGCCGTCATCGCCTACGGCAAGCTCGGCGGCAAGGAGCTGGGCTACGGCAGTGATCTCGACGTGGTGTTCATTTACGACGACCGCGACGAGCCTGACGCCGACCGCGCGCAAGAGGTCTACGGCGCCTTTGTGCGCAGGCTCATCACCTGGCTCACCTTGCGCACGGCTGCGGGCGAGCTCTTCGATATCGACACCGCCTTGCGCCCCAACGGCAACTCGGGCCTGCTGGTCACGTCGCTCAGCTCTTACGTGAACTATCAAAAGGGCCGTGGCAGCAACACCGCCTGGACCTGGGAACACCAGGCCATCACACGTGCGCGTTTTGCGGCGGGAGCGCCCGCACTGCGCGAGCCTTTCAACGCCGCGCGTGATGCCGTCATGCGCGCCGAGCGCGACACCGCCGCGCTGCGCGGCGAGGTGCGCGGCATGCGCGAAAAGGTGCGCGCCGCGCGGCCGGTGCCGGCTGGGCGTTTTGATGTGAAGCACAGCGCCGGCGCCATGATGGACGTGGAGTTCTGCGTGCAGTACCTGGTGCTGGCGCATGCCCAGGCGCACCCTGCGCTGTGCGAGAACCTCGGCAACATCGCCCTCTTGCAGCGCGCCGAGACGCTGGCGCTGGTGCCTGCAGGCGTGGGCGTGGCAGCGGCAAACGCTTACCGTGAGCTGCGTCGCGCGCAACACCGGGCGCGGCTGAACGAGCAGCCCACGCAATTCGACCCGGCTGAATTTGCGGCCGAACAGGCTGCGGTGATGGCGCTTTGGCAGGCGGTGTTGGCTTGAAGTCGGGCGGCAAGGCATGGCTGATGGTGTGCACGTGGCTCGCGCTGTGTTCGCTCGTCGTGAAGACCTTGCCCACTGTGGCCTGGGACTGGCAGCCTGCGCTCGCCGCTACGGAGCCGTGGCGCTGGTGGACTGCGGCCTTTGTGCACTGGAGCGCGGAGCACCTGGCGGCCAACCTCGCGGCGCTGGCGCTGGTCGCCATCCTGGGCGCGGTGTCGACGGTGCCTTTGGTGATTAGCTTTGCCTGGCTTGGGAGTTGGCCGCTGCTGCATCTGGGCCTGCTCGTCCAACCCGAGCTGGCCCATTACGGCGGCCTTTCAGGCCTGGTGCATAGCGGCGTGGCGGTGGTGGCGGTGTTTGTCGCGGTCACCGAAGGCGGCGCGCGGCGCGCCATTGGCCTGGCCATGCTTGTTGGGTTGGCCACCAAGATCACGCTTGAAGCGCCATGGGCGGCCACCCTGCCATTCAACGTTAGCGCCGATGTACCCGTCGCTCCCATGGCGCATTTGAGCGGCGCGGTGGCAGGCCTGCTGTGCACCCTGTTGGCCCTGGCGCGCGGCCCCATTGCGTACGTCGAGTCCGAGCCTGAGCTAGAGCCTGTACCGTCCGATTCTTCCTCCCCAGCCAAAGCGGAAACATCATGATCACTCTGTGCGGATTTGCCCTCTCGAACTACTACAACAAGGTCAAGCTGGTGCTGCTTGAAAAAGGCATCAACTTTGAAGAAGAGTACGCCCACCCACGCGACATGAGCCAGGCCGCGCGCGCCGCCTCGCCGCTGGGCAAGGTGCCCTTCATCCGCACGTCGCAGGGCAGTCTGTGCGAAAGCCAGGTCATCGTCGAATACCTTGAAGCCTTGCAGCCCACGCCCGCGCTATTGCCGGCCGACCCGTTTGAAGCCGCGAAGGTACTGGAGATGCAAACCTTCATCGACCTGCATCTGGAGCTCACCGCGCGCGAGCTCTATGGCCTGGCCTTCTTCGGCGGCACGCTTTCTGAAGCGCACCAAGCACGCGTACGTGAAAAGTTAGTGCGTCACATCGCCGGCTTCAAAACACTCGCGCGTTTTGCGCCTTATGTCGCCGGGCCGCAGTTCACGCTGGCCGATTGCTCGGCCTGGGTCAACCTGCCTGTGGTGGCCATGGCCACGAAGAAGGTTTATGGTGAAGACTTGCTGGTGGCAGGCGGCGTGGAGTGGAAAGCCTATGCCGAACTGGTGGGCCAGCGGCCTTCAGCGCAGCGCGTCACGGCCGACCGCAAGGCGGCGCAGGCGGCCGCCGCAGCAGGCTGAGCCTCACACCGGTTGCGGCTTGGTCTGCGCCGCCAGCGTGGCGCTGACTTCCTTGCGGTAGCGATTGAGCTCCTGCACGCTGGCAAAGCTGCGCTCCAGCAGCAGGCTCATGTTGTGCAGGATGCGCTCGACGACCTTGTTCTCCCACACCGCGTCAAACTGAATCTGGCGGTCGAGCCAGACTTCCAGCCACTTCGGGTCGGGCACGCGGCTTTGGATAGTGTCGCGCGGAAATAACTTCAAGTTGACGTGCAAGTTGGTGGGGTGCAGCGCCTGCGCGGTGCGCCGCGCGCTGGCCATCAGCACGCCCACTTTGGCGAAGGCCGCACGCGCTTCATCACCAAAGCGGGCCATCGCGCGCTTCATGTAGCGCAGGTAGGCGCCGCCGTGGCGCGCTTCGTCTCGCGCCAGGGTTTCGTAGATGGCCTTGATGACCGGCTCGCTGTGCCATTCGGCCGCGCGGCGGTACCAGTGGTTCAGGCGGATCTCGCCGCAGAAATGCATCATCAAAGTCTCGAGCGCGGGCGCCGGGTCGAACTCAAAGCGCACGGCGTGCAGCTCTTCTTCGGTGGGCACGAGCTCGGGCCGAAAGCGGCGCAGGTACTCCATCAACACCAGCGAGTGCTTTTGTTCTTCGAAGAACCACACGCTCATGAAGGCACAGAAGTCGCTGTCGTCGCGGTTGTCGCGCAAGAACATCTCGGTCGCGGGCAGCGCGGCCCATTCGGTGATGGCGTTCATCTTGATCGTGCGCGCCTGCTCGTCGCTCAATGCGCTGGCGTCGAAACGGTCCCAGGGAATGTCGGTTTCCATGCTCCAGCGCACGGCTTCGAGTTGCTTGAAGAGTTCGGGATACAGCATGTGGGGAGACCTCAAGTGCGGCGGCATTCTAGGAGGCGGCCAGGCCTCGAGACCGATCGGCCTTGCGATCGCTCTTTTCAGTGGCGAAGCGATGATAGACCACATGATCTATAAATAGACTGTATAGTCACAAAATGACCTGTCAGTTCATACAACGCCGTGAAACCACTGGGAACTTTGTCTCCCAAGCCGGTTCAGAAGCCGTGCACGCCAGGCTGCGCACGCGCACGTTCAGCCGGCTCGGCGTGAAGGTTTCCCTGCTGCGTGGCCTGACGGTTTTGCCGACGGCAATCCCCGAGCGCTACTTCTCCTCCTCCCTCCCTCCCTCGTTGGCTCGGGGGCGCCACGCAGCAATCTTTCTTCTTCGGCCCTGCACCGGTGGTGCGGGGCCGTTTTCTTGGGCGCGGCGATAACCATGCGTCGCGTCGCCGTCATCGGCTCGGGCATCGCAGGTCTGGCCACCGCCTGGCGGCTGCACGGCCACGCGCAGGTCAGGCTCTTTGAAGCCGGCTCGCACTTTGGCGGCCACACGCACACGGTGGACGTCACGCTGGATGGCGTGCGCCATGGCGTGGACACCGGCTTCCTGGTCTTTAACGCGCGCACCTACCCGCTGCTAGTGCGGCTATTTGACGAGCTGGCTATCGACGTCGCGCCGTCGGACATGTCGTTCTCGGTCCAGGCTGACGGCCTGGAATGGAGCGGCAGCAACCTCAACACCGTATTCGCCCAGCGCAGCAACCTGCTGAAGCCGCGCTTTTGGTGGCTGCTGGCCGACGTGCTGCGCTTCAACCGACTGTGTACCCGCTTGGCGCTTGATGCTGCGGACAACACGCTGCAAGAAGACGTGGCGAGCTTCCTGGCACGCCATCGCTTCATCGAGGCTTTTCGCGAGTGGTATCTGCTGCCCATGCTGGCCTGCATTTGGTCGTGCCCCACCCACCAAATGCTGCAATTTCCAATGGCCACGCTGGTGCGCTTTTGCCACAACCACGGGCTGCTTCAGGTCAGCCAGCGCCCGCAGTGGTTCACCGTGCGCGGTGGCGCCAAGCACTACGTGCAGGCCATGCTCAAGCGCATTCCCGACGCACGGCTGAACACGCCCGTGCGTGCCGTATGCCGGCGAGCCGACGGGCGCGTGAGTGTGGCCACCGATGCCGGGACCGAGCCCTTTGACGATGTCGTGCTGGCCTGCCACAGCGACCAAACCCTGGCCTTGCTGCAAGACGCCACGCGCCACGAACGCAACGTGCTGGGCGCCATCCGTTACCACCCCAACCGCGCCGTGCTGCACACCGACACCACCATGCTGCCGCGCAAACCACTGGCCTGGGCCGCGTGGAACAACGAACGTGCCGCTAACGTCAACGACGAAGGCACAGGCGTATGCCTGCACTACCTCATCAACCTCCTGCAGCCGCTGCCCTGGCGCACGCCGGTCATCGTCTCGCTCAACCCTTTGCGCGAGCCCGCTGCGGCCAGCGTGCTGGGGCAGTGGCACTACAGCCACCCCGTGTTTGACCGCGCCGCCATCACCGCACAAGGCATGTTGGGCGCGCTGCAAGGCCAAGGGCAGGTCTGGTTTGCCGGCGCCTGGACACGCTATGGCTTTCATGAAGACGGGCTGATGTCGGCGCATGCGGTGGTCGACGCCATGCTGGCGCGCTGGCAGCAAGCTGCGCCTGCAGCGCCCTGGTTGGCAGCGGTGGCGGCGTGAGCCAGCCCCTGCTCGCTCGTGGCCAAGTGCGCCATCGCCGCCTGCGCCCTGCCGTGCACGCCTTCGCGCACGACAGCTACTTTGTGCTGCTGCCGCTGCGTGCCTGGTCGCGCGAAGGCGGCAGCGCGCTGGCCAGAAACCGCTTCGGCCTGATGAGCTTTCATGACCGCGACCACGGCGCCGGCGGCCCCGACGCCCTTGCCTGGATCGAAAGCCTGCTCGCCAGCGAGGGCATCACCGACGCGCGCGGCGAGATCTGGCTGCAAACCTATCCGCGTGTGCTGGGCTACGTCTTCAAGCCTGTGAGCTTTTGGTATTGCCACCGTGTCGACGACAGCCAGGCCGCCGTGCTCGTCGAGGTGAACAACACCTTCGGTGAGCGGCACTGCTACTTGCTCGCCGGCCCGCAGCTCGCCTGGGGCCACGAGCTCAGCGCCGCCAAGGTATTCCACGTCTCGCCGTTTTGCGACGTGCGCGGCAGCTACCGCTTCCGCTTCATGCGCACAGCCCAGCGCATCGTCGCGCGCATCGAGCATGACAACGACGACGGCCCCTTGCTGCAAACCAGCGTCTCCGGTGCGCTGGAGCCGCTGACCCGCTCGAGCCTCTACGGCGCCTTTTTCGGCACGCCCTTGATGACGCTGGGCGTGGTGGCGCGCATTCATTGGCACGCGCTGCGCCTGTGGCTCAAGCGCGTGCCCTTCTTTCGCAAGCCCGAGGCCCCAAGCCTCTTGACCACGCGCTGACGCCAGCGCCGCATCCCATGTCCACCAGCACCACGTTCACCCATCACACCTTGCCGCCCAGCGCGCCGGCGGCCGCTCGCAGCGTCTTCGCGCTGCTGCGCCGGCTGCAAGTCGGCGTGCTCGATGTCCAGCTCTTTGACGGCACGCAGTTGCAGTTTGGCCAAGCGCGCGACGGCGAGCCGCGTGCGGCCATGCGCCTGCTCGACTGGAGCTCCTGCGCCGCAGTATTGAAAAGTGGCGACATCGGCCTGGCCGAAAGCTACATCGCCGGCCACTGGAGCACGCCCGACCTGCCGGCCTTGCTCAAGCTCTTTCTGGCCAACCGCGAGGCCATTGACAAGGTGATCTACGGCAGCCTGCTCGGCTCCTTGTGGTACCGCGTCAAGCACTTGCTCAATCGCAATTCGCGCCAGGGCAGCCGCAAAAACATCCACGCGCACTACGACATCGGCAACGCCTTCTACAAGCTCTGGCTGGACCCGACGATGAACTACTCAAGCGCCTTCTTTGATGGCGACTTGACGCAATCCACCGCGCCCGCACAAGTGGCCAAGATGAGCCGCGCGCTGCACGAGTGCCAGCTCCAACCGGGGCAGCGGCTCCTGGAGCTGGGTTGCGGCTGGGGCGCCGTGGCCGAGCTTGCGGTTGAGACGTTTGGCGCCACGATGGTGGGCGTCACCTTGTCCAGCGAACAGCTTGAATACGGCCAGGCCCGGCTGCGCGCACGCGGCCTGGAGGCAGGCGCTGAGCTGCGCTTGCAGGACTACCGCGACCTCGACGAAGAGCGCTTCGACGCCATCGTTTCCGTTGAGATGTTCGAGGCCGTAGGCCGCGCGTACTGGGGCGACTACTTCGCCACACTGCGCCGCCAGCTCAAGCCCGGCGGGCGCGCGTGCGTGCAGACCATCACCATCCGCGACGATCTCTTTGAGCGTTATGCGCGTTCGACCGACTTCATCCAGCAGTACATCTTCCCTGGCGGCATGCTGCCCAGCGCCGAGGTCTTTCGCGCCGAGGCCGCGCGCGCCGGGCTTGAGGTCGTCAACGAATGCGCCTTCGGTCTCGACTATGCCGAGACGCTGCGGCGCTGGCGCGTGCAATTCCTGGCGCATGAAACCGAAGTGCGCCGCCAAGGCTTCGACACACGCTTCATGCGCACCTGGGAGTACTACCTGGCGGTGTGCGAAGCTGCGTTCAGCGCAGGTAACACCAGCGTCGTGCAGTTCACCCTGCGCCACGGCTGATGCACGCTGCACCGTGCGCTACGCGGCGCCAGGCACTGGCCGCTTTGGCCGGTCTTGCTGCGGGCGCAGCGCACGCGCAGAGCGTGCCGCCCGAGGTGCAAGGCGAACTCGCCGGCGCCCGCTTGCAGGGCCGCGGCAGGCTGCGATTTATCGGCATGGCCATCTATGACGCCCGCCTATGGACCTTGGCGCCGCTGGCTGCCGCCGAGTGGGCGCTGGCGCCGCTGGCGCTGGAGATCGAGTACGCGCGCGCCCTTGACGGCGCCATGATTGCCGAGCGTTCGCTCAAAGAGATGCGTCGCCAGGGCGATGTGGCTGCGGCCAACGCCGAGAGTTGGTTGGCGCAGATGAAGGCGTTGTTCCCCAACGTTCGCGACGGCGACCGCCTCACCGGCGTCGCGCGCCCCGGCGTGGGCCTGCGCTTCTTCGTCAACGGCGTGCTCAGAGGCGAGGTCAGTGACGCCGCGTTTGCGCGCTTCTTCATCGGCATCTGGCTATCGCCACAAAGCTCCGAGCCCGGCTTGCGCGACGCCTTGCTCGGCACCAAGGCTGCCGGTTCATGACAAACGTTAGCACTCTTGCGCCGCCGGGCTGGCGTGGCGGCTGGAGGCAGGGCCTGAGCTACGGCGCGCTGGGTCTGCCGCTGGCCTTTGTGGCCTTGCCGCTCTATGTCGTGCTGCCTAACCACTACGCCAGCGCCTTTGGCGTGCCGCTGGCCTTGCTGGGCGCGCTGTTGCTCGCTGCGCGTTTGCTCGACGCCGTGGCCGACCCCTGGATTGGGCGCCTGGCCGACGGCTGGTTTGCGCACTCCACGCAGCGTGTGCTGATGGTGGCAGCGGCGGCTGCCGCGGTGCTGGCGCTGGGCTTTCGCGCGCTGTTCTTTCCGCCTTCCACCGAGCAAGGCGAACTGCTCACGTGGGCCGCCGTGATGCTGACGGTCACCTACCTCAGCTACAGCGTGCTCAGTGTGCTGCACCAGGCCTGGGGCGCGCGGCTGGGCGGCGCGGAGAGCCAGCGCGCGCGCATCGTTTCGTGGCGCGAAGGCCTGGCCTTGGTGGGGGTGATGGTCGCCAGCGTCTTGCCTTCGGTGGCCGGGCTGGGTGTGACCAGCGTCGTCTTCGCGCTGGCGCTGGTGGCCGGCGTGGCCGCCTTGTGGCGCGCACCACGGCCGGCGCGAGCCTTGACCCCCGCCTCGGGCATGGCCGCACCGCTGCGCAGCAACTCATTCCGGCGTCTGCTAGTCATCTACCTCGTCAACGGCGTGGCCAGCGCGGTGCCGGCGACGCTGGCGCTCTTCTTCATCCGTGACCGCCTGCAAGCCCCCGCCATGGAGCCGCTGTTCCTGGCCAGCTACTTCGCCGCCGGGGCCTTGTCGATGCCGCTTTGGCTGCGCGTCGTTGCAGCGTTAGGGCTAGCGCGCACCTGGCGCCTGGGCATGCTGCTGGCCGTGGTCAGCTTCGCCTGGGCCGCCTTGCTGGGCCCAGGCGATGTGCTGGCCTTCACATTGGTGTGCATCGCCAGTGGCGTGGCGCTGGGTGCTGACCTGGCCCTGCCCGGCGCGCTGCTGGCCGGCGTGATTCAGCGCGAAGGCCACAGCGGCCAGCTTGAAGGCGGCTACTTCGGTTGGTGGAACTTCGCCACCAAGCTCAACCTGGCCCTGGCCGCCGGCATCGCACTGCCGCTCTTGCAGGTTTTTGGCTATATGCCCGGCAGCCGCGAGCCGCAGGCGCTGCAAGCGCTCACGCTCGCCTACTGCCTGCTGCCCTGTGTGCTGAAGCTCGCGGCCGCAGCGCTCTTGACAACTTGCTGGATTCGCCGCGAAGACGGTAAACAAGGAACCCCCGCATGAACCGACGCCGAACCCTTGCAGGCTTGCTTGCAGCCGCAGCCATCACCACCCTGGCGGGCTGCGCTGGCCCCAAGCCAGCTGACTACGCGGCCGAGAAACCCGTGCTCGACCTCAAGCAGTATTTCAAAGGCGAACTCACCGCGCACGGCGTCTTCACCGACCGCTCGGGCAAGGTGGTGCGCCGCTTCACCGTGGCCATGACGGGCACCTGGAGCGGCGCGAGCGGCGTGCTCGACGAGCGCTTCACCTACAGCGACGGCAGCACCGAGCGCCGCGTCTGGCGCTTGACGGACCTGGGCGGCGGCCAATGGCGTGGCCGCGCCGACGACGTGGTGGGCGAGGCCATAGGTATCGCCTCCGGCAACGCGCTGAACTGGCGCTACACGCTCAAGCTGCCGGTGGACGGCAAGGTCATCGAGGTGCAGTTCGACGACTGGATGTACTTGGTGGACGAGCGCGTCATGCTCAACAAAGCGGCGATGAGCAAGTTCGGCATCTACCTGGGCGAGGTCACCTTGTCCTTCAACAAACCGTGAGCGCGACATGGCTCTGAATCCGCGCATCAACGATTGGGCCGGCCAGGTGGTGTGGCTCGTGGGTGCGTCGAGCGGCATTGGCCGCGCCACCGCCGCGCTGCTGCACGCCAAGGGCGCGCGTGTGGTGGTCTCGGCGCGCAGCGAAGCCACGCTCGCTTCATTTGTTAGCCAACACCCGGGCAGCACGGCCATTACCTTGGACGTTAGCGACCGCGCGGCCCTGCGCGAGGCCGCCGCCAGCATCAAGGCCAGCCACGGCCGCATCGACATGGCCGTGTACTGTGCTGGCTACTACAAACCCATGCGCGCCACCGCGTTTGATCTCGACGAGGCCTTGCGCCACGAGCAGGTGAACTACGTGGGCGCCCTGCACATGCTTGACGCCGTGCTGCCCACGCTGCTGGCCCAGGGCAGCGGCCATATCAGCTTGGTGAGCAGCGTCTCGGGCTGGCGCGGCCTGCCCAAGGCGCTGGCTTACGGGCCGACCAAGGCGGCACTGATCAACCTGGCCGAGTGCCTGTACTTCGACCTGGCCGACCGCCACATCGGCGTCTCTGTCGTGTGCCCGGGTTACGTCGACACGCCGCTGACTGAGCAGAACGACTACCGCATGCCGGGGCTGATCAGCGCCGACGAAGCGGCGCAGCGCATCGTGCAGGGCTGGCAGGCCGGCCGCTTTGCGATGCACTTCCCCAAGCGCTTCACGCTGTGGGTGCGCGCGCTGAGCCACCTCGCGCCGAGCGTCTACTTTCGCGCCGTTCGCGCCGTCACCGGGCTTTGAAGGCACGGCCATGACACAGCATGTCGACCCCCGAGTGCAGCGCGTGATCGAGCTTTTCGAGACGCT
>JANMMH010000661.1:0-2918 GCA_031373055.1 Rubrivivax sp.
GAAGGCGAGGGTGTGCAAGGTGGTCGTCATGAAGTGGGATTGAAAAACATGGGACGGCGGCGAAGTTGCCTTTGCTACGATGCCTCAATGCAAGCTGCCCAACTACCGAAATTGTCGCCGCTGGCCAAGCCCACCAGCGCCTTCGATGAATTGAACCCGGCGCCGCGCCTCTTGATGGGCCCCGGCCCCATCAACGCCGACCCGCGTGTGCTGCGCGCTATGTCAGCGCAACTGCTGGGCCAGTTCGACCCGCAGTTTCGCCAGATGATGCGCGAGACGATGGCGCTGTACCGCGCCTTCTTCGAGACGCACAACGACTGGACGCTGGTGCTCGACGGCACGGCGCGTGCGGCGATTGAGATGGTCATGCTCTCGACTATTACCCACGGCGACAAGGTGCTGGTGTGCAGCTTCGGGCGCTTTGGCCAGCTGCTCGACGAGATCGCGCAGCGCTGCGGCGCCGAGGTGCGTGTGCTGCAAGCGCCCTGGGGCACGGTCTTCGATCTGGCGCAGATTGAAGCCGCGCTGAAAGACTTTTCGCCCAAGCTCGTGGCCGTGTGCCAGGGCGACACCTCCACCACCATGCTGCAGCCGCTTGAAGGCCTGGGTGCGCTGTGCCACCGCTATGGCGCGATGCTGCAAGTCGACGCCACCGCCTCATGTGGTGGCACGCCGCTACCGGTGGACGCCTGGGCGATTGACGCTGTCACCGCCGGCTTGCAGAAGTGCCTGGCCGGGCCCTCGGGGGCCGCGCCGATCACGCTGTCCGACGCCATGGCGCAAACCATCTACCGCCGCCGCCATATCGAGCAAGGCTTGCGTCCCGCTGATTACGTGGCGGGCCTTGGCCCACGCATCGCCTCGAACTACATGGACCTGGCGATGGTGATGGACTACTGGAGCGACGCCGGCCTGAACCACCACACCGAGGCCACGACCATGCTCTACGGCGCGCGCGAATGCGCGCGCATCTTCGTGCAAGAAGGCCTGCCGCATGTCTACGCGCGCCACGCCGCCGCCTCGCGCGCTGTGGTGGCGGGTGTGCGCGGCATGAACTTAAAAATCTACGGCGACCCGGCCCACAAGATGCCCAACGTCACCGGCGTCTACGTTCCCGATGGCGTGAACGGCGACAAGCTGCGCGCGGCGCTGCTGAACCACTTCAACGTCGAGATCGGCACCAGCTTCGGGCCCCTGGCCGGCAAGGTCTGGCGCATCGGCGCGATGGGCTACAACGCGCGTCCCGATTGCGTGCTGCAAACGCTGGGGGCACTTGAAGTGGTGCTCGCGGCGGAAGGCCACGCCTTCACGCGCGGCGCGGGGGTGGACGCGGCGTACGCGGCGTACTTCGGCTGACGCGCCAAGGCCCGAGGCTTGATCGCGCCTTGCGCAGCTGTACAAGTTGAGTCTCAAAATTTCAACTTGTCCAAGTGCTGGAGCACCACGCCGGGTCGACGATGGTCCACTGATATCGACTTGCATTTGATCGCATGGCGCTGAGCCGATTGGGACGGGGCGCTGGCGCGCGTCGAGTCGGCTCGGATGCGCCGCAACGGCAAAGCCGAGGCCGCTCAGGCCGGTGCGGGCGCGAGTGCCGGTCGGCAATACCGACTTCCCTCCAGCGCTTCGCCCTGGCGTCGCGTCGAACAACTCGCCCCACTCACTTCGTTCGTCGGACTCAGACACGTTCGACGGTCTAGATGACGAAGCGCGTGAGTACACGCGCCGACGCCAGGCCAAACCGCTTCCGGCGCCACGCGCTGACTGCCCGCACCGGCCTGAGCGGCCTCGGCTTTGCGGAGACGGGGTTGGCGCATCCACCTGGCGGCGTCCGCGATCTCGAACATCGACGGCAGCCGAAACTGCAACGCCGTCGCGGCGTCATCTTTCGCCAGGCCCTTGCGGGTCGACAGCAGCGTGCCAATCACGGCATGCGAGCGTTGGCTGAAGGACGCCGGCGCGGCCGCAGCCTCGACGCGCATCGCCTACGCTGGTGATGAAACTTTCGTGCTGCGCGGCACGCCAGTGATGGCGTGGCACAGAATGGGCCTGGCGGCTGGACGCTGCCAGGTCACATGAAGGGGCCCCCGATGCAACGCCGACACGCTGTCCGCACGATGCTCGCCTTGGGTGCGGCGCCGTTCGCCGCAAGCGCGCAGCCTGCACCGCCGAAGATCGGGAGGCTCGTTCGCATCGGCTGGCTGGGCACGCCCTGGGGCATGTCGCACAAGTCGTCGCTAACAGGCTTTCGCCACGGTATGAACGACCGCGGCTGGCGTGAAGGCCGCGACTGGGTCATGGAGGTGCGCCAGGGCGAGCGCGCCGACGCCGCCGCGCTGACCGCCGAGCTCGTGCAGGCTAAGGTCGAGCTCATCGTCACCCAGGGGCCGATGATCCTTGACGCGCACAAGATCGCCAGCACCACACCGATGGTCTTCGCCTTCAGCGGCGACCCTGTGGCCGCCGGCCTGGTGAGCAACCTGGCGCGCCCGGGTGGCCAGCGTACGGGGGTCACGGCGATGGCGCTCGAGCTGGTGGGCAAGCGGCTGGAACTGCTCAAGCAGGCGGTACCGACGCTGCGCCGCGTCGCCTTGCTGGCCAACCCGTCGCATGCCGGCGAGCCGCTGGAGCTGCGCGAAAGCCAGGCCGCCGCGCAGCGCCTAGGGCTCACGCTGCACTACCTGCCGGTGCGCTCACCCGCCGACCTGGACGCTGCCTTCCAGGCCATGCTGCGCGAACGCGCCGAGGCCATTTCGGCCTTCCCCGACGCGTCGATCAACCGCCACGGCCGCACGATTGCCGAGTTCGCCCAACGCAGCCGCATCCCGGCCATTTCGGGCTTTGCCGAATTTGCCGAAGACGGCAACTTGATGAGCTACGGCCCCAACTTTCTGCAGCTGTGGCATCGCATGGCGAGT